>JAGVEU010000077.1 GCA_020057985.1 Calditrichota bacterium
CCGAGAATATGCTCCTTGAAGATCTCGTCCACATCCTCAAGCCGGACGTGAGAGTACCAAATCTGCTCCGGATATATCACCACGGTGATGCCCCGCTCGCAGTTGGATAAGCACCCCGCAACATTGGCTCGCATCGTTTTATTGAGTCCGTTTTCCTTGATGAGATCGCGGAATCGCTGAAGAACTTTGTCAGAGCCTTTGTGCAGGCAACAGCCACGCGGATCATCAGCGGGACGCTCGTTTTGACAGACGAAAATATGGTGGGTGTAACGGCTCATGGCAAGACTTTCTGGAATATCATGCACCAAATATAACAGAGAGGCACCAAAGAAGCAACCCTCCCGTCTAACAAACTCCTATACTATTGTTATTACTATACTTCATAGTGTGCTTCTCCTTGTTCAAAGCAACGATGCAGATATAGGTGGAACAAAGGGCATTTTCCATCGTTCAAGTAAAAACAGTGTATTCATAATTTGCGACATGGAGTCTGAGATGAGAAAGTATTTGTGGCTGGTTGGATTGGCCTCGCTTGCAGTCTTCGCGACGAGCAAGCCCGGTTTTTCTGAAGAAAAGAATGAGATTGGTTTGGGTTTGGTTTTGGGCAGACCGTCGGGAGTCAATGCGCAATTCTTCTGGACAAAGCGAAGCGCAGTGGATTTTACAGCGGCATGGTGGTTTCACGATTGGTTTTTTGCGGCTGCGGACTATCAGGTTTACGACTACATTCTCGATTCACCGCGCGAGTGGCGATGGTACTATGGTGGCGGCGCCTTTATGGCCACGGGTTTGGGAAAGCACCGTAGCGGAGAGTTTGGCCTCCGAATTCCGCTCGGTATAAGGTACGGTTTTCGTCATTCTCCGCTTGAAATCTGGGGCGAAGTTGCTCCCGGCCTGCGGTTGATTGACCGAACCGAGCCAGAGTTGCAGGGCGGAATCGGTCTTACATTCTGGATCCGCTGAGTTGCTTTTCTCGCGTGAAGATTGTAAATTATAAAGTTATGATCTCATATTCAGGAAAAACCACATGACCCCACTTGAGAAGCTCCTTGCGGCGAGGCGCAGATGGGAAAATGAGTACCATCGAGGACGCCTCATCAAAGAACGATTCGTCACTACTTCAAGTCAGGAAGTTCCTCCGTTATGCTGGCCTGAGGCTCCCGATCAAGCCGAGGATTACGTGGAAAGGCTCGGATTCCCGGGTCAGTTCCCGTATACACGTGGCGTCCATGCGACGATGTACCGTGGCAAGCCCTGGACAATGCGGCAATTCTCCGGTTTTGCCAGCCCTGAAGCTACTAACGAGCGATATCGCTACATTCTTGCACAGGGGGGAGAGGGGCTTTCCGTAGCCTTCGATTTGCCCACCCTCATGGGACGCGATCCAGACAGCCCGTGGTCGCTGGGAGAAGTTGGCAAATGTGGTGTTTCCGTGGCCTCGCTTGAGGATATGGAGATTCTGTTCAAAGACATCCCGCTGGGCAAGATCACAACCTCGATGACGATTAACGGGCCGGCGGCAATTATCTGGGCGATGTTTATCGCGGCTGCGGAAAAACAGGGATGGAAACGCGAGCAGCTTGGCGGAACAATTCAGAATGACATCCTTAAGGAGTACATCGCACAGAAGGAGTTCATCTATCCGCCGCGTCCCTCTGTGAAACTGGTTGTGGATACAATCGAATTTGCAACCCACGAGATGCCCAAATGGAATCCGGTTTCCATCAGCGGCTATCATATTCGCGAAGCGGGTTCTACGGCGGTTCAGGAATTGGCGTTTACTCTTGCAGATGGTTTCACGTATGTTGAAGCCTCGATCGAACGCGGCCTTGACGTGGATGAATTTGCCCCGCGTCTTTCGCACTTCTTTAACTCGCACTTGGATTTCTTTGAAGAGATTGGCAAGTTTCGAGCCGCTCGCCGGATATGGGCAAAACACATGCGTGACAAATATGGGGCGAAGAATGAGCGCAGTCTGCTTTGCCGGTTTCACACGCAAACGGCCGGATGCAGTCTGACCGCCCAACAACCTGAAGTAAATCTGATTCGCACGGGGTCGCAAGCTCTTGCTGCGATTCTCGGCGGAACCCAGAGCCTACATACGAACTCGATGGATGAAACTCTGGCGTTGCCGAGTGAGAAGGCAGTTACTTTAGCCATGCGAACTCAGCAAGTACTTCGTGAAGAAATAGTTGCCGGAGCGCCAATTGACCCGCTCGGCGGCAGTTATTTCGTGGAGTGGATGACCGATGCCATGGAAGAGGGAGCAGAGAAGTATTTTTCTCGAATTGAATCCTTGGGCGGAGTGATACCAGCTATCGAAACGGGATTCTTCCAACGCGAGATTGCTAACGCAGCATTTGTCTATCAGCAGGAGATAGATCGGGCTGAGCGTGGGATCATCGGAGTCAACAGGTATCAAATGGAAGGCGAAAAGATCGAAATTCCCATCCTGAAAATCGAAGAGAACGAGATTCAAGCCCATCAATCCGGCAAGCTGAATGCGTTGCGACAGCGTCGTGACAACAAGCGAGTTCAAGAGTGCCTCGACCATATCAAGAGCGCAGCAGAGCGCGATCAGAATGTCATGCCGTTTCTGATTGACGCCGCGCACGCCTATTGCACTCTTGGCGAAATGGTGGACGTCTTGAAAGAAGTTTATTCCGAATACGAAGAGCCCGTCACGTTCTGACGGATTACAGAGCATGAGTTGAGTCGCAAGCTTGCCTCTTATTCCTGTTCACCAAGCCATCAATGAAAAAACTCCTCTTCTCACTTGCCATTTTACTTGCGTCTACCGGACTCGCGGCTGAACTTACTCCTGCTCAGCGAGCGACAATCTGGACAAAAGCCTGGTCTGAAATCGAGGAGCGCTTTGTTGGGTTTGACCGTGTTCCAGAACTCAACTGGCGGGACTCTCTTCAAACGGGGATGCAAGAGGCGCTCGCGGAACAAGTGGATGTAGAGTTCTGGAGAAATATTCGCAAGCGAGTTGCTTTCCTTCGAGACGGGGAAACTACTTTGACTTTGCCGGGGAATGCTACGCGCGTTTACGATCTTGTGCCCATTCGCATGATGATTGCGGGGGACAAAGTGCTTGTGAAGAAGCTTAGCTCTGCGCCGTCCGTCCTCAAGAGCGGCGTGAAAGTGGGAGATGAATTGCTCTCTGTGGACGGAGTTCCTGTGTTTGACTATCTTGAAAAGCAGTGCGTTCCCCAAGTGAGCGCATCTACTCGAGGAGCGCAGTTAGCGGAAGCGGTCTATCGCGTGCTGACAGACAAGGCGGACACTGATGCGCATCTTGCAATGAGGCGCCCTGACGGAAACACATACGAAGTTATCCTCAAACGTAATTCCAATGAGGGTGGGAATCACTATGCGGAACTTAATGAGCCGTCGGGTATCCATGAGCATCTATTCTCGGAGAAGATTCTGTATTATCGTGTAGACAGTTTCTATCAATGGGAATTCGAGAAGAATTTACAGTCAGAAATAGACACGCATCCCGAATTAACAGGATTGATACTGGATTTGAGATGGAATAGCAGTGGCCCGGTTCCCATGATGCTGCTCTCCAAACTGGCGCTGTTTCCGTTACCGATGGGGGTCTACCGGGAAGTTGTGTGGAAGTCCGTTCCGTCGAAGACCACGCTTGGGACATTCGCAGCCACGCGCGGATGGCGTACGACAGAGACTCGAATGATCGAACCCGCCGCGAGTGTTTTTCGGGGCAAAGTCGCAGTGCTCGTAGGGCCGGAGACCGGAGGTACTGCTGAACAATTTCTCGAACCTTTGGTTTTTGCGCAACGTGTGACACTCATGGGAGACACGACTGCCGGAGCAGGTGGAAATGCAATGGTCGTGGACTTGCCAGCCGGTGGAAAGCTTACTGTAACCGTGCAGAGGCCTGTTTGGGAGAACGGATTTGGTGACGGAAAGGGCTTTCCGCCGGATATTCGTATTTTGCAATCAGCGCAAGGCCTTGCCAAAGACAAAGACGAAGTCATAGATGCAGCAGTGGATTTCCTGAAGACGTCGAAGAAGTAAGAACGTAAACATCTCAGTTTGCGCTCTCTCAAAACCCTCCGTTTCTTCTTTCCGATCAAAGCGCCCATAGCTCAACTGGACAGAGCATCAGCCTTCTAAGCTGAGGGTTCCGCGTTCGAGTCGCGGTGGGCGCACAACTCAAACTGAAACCACGTCGAGGAACACCGTGGTTTTTTGCATGCGTGTGCGTTCGATCCCTTCTCATGCAAGAGATCCAAGATGAGAGTTCTTGAAAGTGTGTAGCAAAGCAGAAACCCCGTGGCGGTAGGTCGCTTCGTCCCCTTCTTGCCCCGCTAACGAAGATCCAAGGCACTCCTTCTTTGCAGATTTTGCAGGCCTCGATTGAGAGGGCTGGCCAAGTCCAAAGAGGCTTGCCACTGCGGAACTATAGTCGCTCAATTCATTGAGTGGCGGACACAAATCATGCGCGAGTGAGTGGTCAGAGCCGCGCAGTCACTCGAAAGAAGCTCGGAGACTGCGGCTGCGATACATAGGATGTAATGTCGAATTCCTGTAATGCAGTTTGGCCGATCAGCGTCATGGTCTCGTTGGGATTGACTTGGTATACATTATATCCGATTGCATTGGGGGATTGGCTCCACCAGAGTTTCCACTGTGCACCGCTCTGGCCAATCACCAGTTGGGGAATGACGAGATTAGTCGTGACGAGCACGACCGCGGTGTCAACATAGAAGAGCGCAAAATAGAGCGTGTCGTTAATTTGCTGACCGTTGACATGTGCAAAACTGCCGGAATGCGTCGTGTACCGCATGACGACAAACTGATCGCCCGGATTGGGAAGATAGCTTTCGGGTCGGCTGATATTGAGTGTACCATCCAGGGTGGCTGTGTCGGACACATCGAAGCGGTCAAACTGCGTTCCCACGTTCAACCCGGAGATCTCAATGTTCAGATTGCTCGTTGCGCTGTGGCTGTAGTTGTCGGTAAAATATAGCAGCCCAGGCGAGGTTCCCGGATGCACGTCACCTTCGTTAGTAAACGTTGCACTCGTGACATTAATGGTGCCATTGCCCTCAAGTACAGCATTATCTGCATTAATGAGCAAGCCCGATAAGAAAACGAGAGTACCGGTCTCAACGTTCACAATTCCGGTGTTCACGAACGATAGGGTGTTCATCGTTGTGACGCCGGTACTGGCGGATTTGCGGTATGTTCCGGCATTGTTGAACGACGTCGTCAGCCCGCCGAGGTGGTACATGTTGAGATCACTCTGCGCGTCAAAAACGCCGCCCGCCTGATTGTTGAATTGGGCGCCATTGTACGTATAGATTTCACCGCTGCCTGTCCAGGTCATCGTGCCCATATTGTTCAGGCTTCGAATATCCAAGGATCTGTTTGAGCTTCCTGCGATCGCGCAAGCGCTGCCCGGCAGA
>JAGVEU010000403.1 GCA_020057985.1 Calditrichota bacterium
CAGAATGTGAGTTGCCTGTTGCAGATTGTAGTTGATTACCGGCATCATCACGTTTAGATCCATTTGCCCACCGGCGGCAGACCATGCCACAGTGGTATCAAAGCCAATCACCTGATAGCAAACTTGATTCATCATTTCTGCCATCGAAGGATTAACTTTGCCCGGCATTATCGAGGAACCCGGTTGCACCGGAGGAAGCACAAACTCATTAAGCCCTGTTCGCGGTCCACAGGAAAGCAGGCGGATGTCATTGACGATTTTGCCCAGTTCAACAGCCAACAGCCGTAGCGCTCCCGAGTAGTGCAGGAAGTCGCCAAGGCTCTGCGTCACTTCGAACAGATTCTCTGCTGGTTTAAAGGGTATTCCGGTTTGTTTTGAGATTTCCTCCGCCACCATTTTGCGATAACGGGGATCGCAGTTCATTCCAGTTCCCGCCGCCGTTGCTCCAAGATTCAACTGACGCAATCCAAGCTCCGCTTCCATGAGTCTGGTGCGGCAACGACGTATGATGCAAGCATATCCGGAGAACTCCTGTCCAAGTCGAATGGGTACCGCATCCTGCAAGTGAGTGCGCGCGGATTTAATGACATCGTCCCACTCAGCGGCCTTCTGGTCGAGCGCTTTTGCTAAATGGTCAAGGGCAGCAAATAAATCCGGCGCTTTCATCGAGAGACCGATTCGCATGGTTCCGGGATAAGTGTCGTTTGTGGATTGTCCCATGTTGACATGGTCATTGGGGTGAACTTTCGAGTAATCACCGCGTTTCAAGCCCAGCAGTTCGGCGGCGCGATTGGCAAGAACCTCGTTCATATTCATGTTGGTGGAGGTTCCTGCTCCCGCCTGATAGACGTCCACGACAATTTGATCCAGCCACTTGCCATCGAGCATCTCATCGGCGGCTTTGATAATTCCGTCTGCTTGTTCGTGCGTCAGCAAGCCGAGTTCGCGGTGCACGACGGCGGCAGAGCGCTTCATGATCACATAAGCGCGAATAAAAATAGGATGCGGGCGAAGGCCCGAGATCGGAAAATTGGCTACGGCGCGTGCAGCCTGCACTCCGTAATAGGCGTCCACCGGGACTTGCAGTTCGCCCAGTGAATCCTTTTCAGTGCGAAAATCTTGAGTACTCATGTTCGTTGCTTTCAGAGGAAATGTGTATGGGTGGGAAAATTGTGTTTTGTGATTACCACGAATCAATTGGTGATGCAGAAAATCTCGCCGAGGCGGGTGTCCTCACCGGATCGGCAAACCGGTTCTACTTGGCGCTTATTCTGCAGCCACGTCAGCTGGCAGGGCCAGATTGTCGCGCGCCGCTCCGGTCAGCTCGAACATGCGAGTCAAAGCCTGTCCGGCTCGCACCCGCACGTCTTCGTTGAGCGTGATCTCGAATTGCCTCTTCTCCAGAGCCACAACCACATCATGCAGCGTGATTGCCTTCATGAAACGACAGATCTTGCAGGCACGATAGAAGTGTTTTTCCGGCACAGCGATCTGAAGCATGTCAGACAAGCCACACTCCGTAACCGCGAGAAAATCAAGCGCATTACTCTGCTTGGCGTAGTCAATCATGCCAGACGTTGAGAGCGCAGCATCGGCCAATTTCAAGACATCATCCCGGCACTCCGGATGAACAAGAATCTTGATGCCGGGCACCTGCCGGCGCATGGTTTCCACAGCATCCGGTGTGATCTGATGATGCACATAGCAGTAGCCATCCCATGCAATGATCGTCTTTTCGGGAACGTGATTCGCTACGTGCCGGGCAAGATTCTGATCGGGGATGAACAGAATGTGTTGTGAGGAAATGCCGCGCACAACTGTGACAGCGTTGGAGGATGTGCAGCAGACATCAGAAACGGCTTTGACTTCTGCCGTTGTATTCACATAACTCACAACAGCCAGATCAGGATAGTACTCCTTCAGTTCGCGGATTCGATCCTTGACATCGGTTGCATTGGCGGTATCCGCAAGGGAACATCCGGCGGCAAGATTGGGAAGGAGCACTGTCTTTTCGGGATTGACAATCTTCGCAGTCTCAGCCATGAAGTGCACACCGCAGAAAACGATCATCTCCGCGTCGCGAACCTCCGCTGCCTGTAAAGACAGTCCAAGCGAATCGCCCGTGAAATCCGCGACTTCAAAGATCTCCGGACGCTGGTAATTATGTGCAAGCAAGACCGCATTTCGCTGTCTCTTCAGAGCGCGAATCCGGTCGAGTGCTTCCTCGATCTCATGCACGCGCTCCTTGTCGTAATACTCAGCGTCCACCCGCCGGAGCTTTTCGAACAGAGTCTCAGTCATCGAGCAATCTCTATTTCTATGCGCCAAAATACCTGCGCAAGTTTCCACCAGATAGCATCAGGATTCCCTCACGAGTATATCCCGCGGCATATAATGCGGAGATGGTCATTTTAGTAAATTGCTCGCGACTTGTGCCGAAGTTCAGATGCAGTCTTCGGGCGCGTCCCGATTGCAGAGTATGAAGCTCCTCTGTGCTCGGAGTTTCTGTGACATCGAGAATCACCATCGCATCACTCTTCAAGAGACCCTCGCGCACGGCCTCAGACATCGCGGCAAAGGACTTCAGTGTGCCGGTGACAATGGACTGCTTCTTCCATTTTTCAACGCGATCTTTGGCCGCAAAATCAAGCGGAATGAGTGCGTAGGCACCGCCGTCACGACAGGCATCAAGGAGATTCTGCGGCAGGCTCTGTCCCTTTAGATCGCCGGAAGCAAGCCTGATCACGGACAACCCCTGTTTCAAGAGTGAAGCGACCTCTTGCTGCTTGCGAGCTCCGATTATGGTCTGAGATGCTCCGACAAAAACTCCCTGCTTCTGTTTGCGTCCGGACTGAATGGCTTGCTTCAATCCGTCGGAAGACATTTTCCGTTGCGCACAAGTGAAGCTCAGTTCCGACATGCGATTGACCATTTCAGGAAACGTCATATAGGAATCGTCCGGTATCCACGCGGCTGTAGAGGTCTGAATCTCAGAAACAGTCCCTCTCGTGTCCATGCTGAAACCTTTGAAATCAACTTTCTCGGCAAGGTGTGCCAGGATTGCCAGCGAGTCTGATCTTCCCGCAATCTGATCGGAGTAATTACAGAGGAAACGAGTGAAATGCTCGGCACGATCTCCCATCTTCTGAAGAACCGATTCAGAGATCCACTGCGGATCATCATCGTAATGATGGTAGAAGGGATGCTGACCGCGCGACCAGAAGGCGATTGCTGGAACACCTGCCAGAGAGAAGCTCCAATTATCGCTGGCGCCATGTCCGTCTTCACGATGGAAACTCAAGTGACTCAGTTCATCTTCAGTCAATCCGGCAGTATAATCTCTCCACGGCTTGCCCAAGAAATCGCCTCCGGCGAGCGCAAGATCTCCCGTTCCCTGACCGGACATGTCGAAGTTCAACATACAGGCGGTGTTACCAAGTGGGACGATGGGATGCTGACTGAAGTACTTTGAGCCAAGTAATCC
>JAGVEU010000233.1 GCA_020057985.1 Calditrichota bacterium
ATGCTCTGCGATTTTCTCGTCACGATGCAATTCACGGATGCAGGTCCAAATCACGGCGGAATGATTGAGGGGGAAAGCGAACCCGATCACAGCATCATCGAGACTGATAATACTCAAGAAGCGATTCGAGTATGGTCGCAGTACGCATTCTGGACCGACGACACGGCAAGATACGCTCCGAGCATCCGCATGGCACAGGGATACTGCCAAAGATTTCCGGCGTGGCGCGAGGGCAATGACTACTACGGGATTCATAACTGTGGCTGGGGATTTGAAGCCGAGCGAATCTATCGCACAGCTTACGGTGATACATCATGGACATGGTACGCGGACTCCTGTGCGCGTCATGTCGTCACTTATCCTCTACCGTTTGATCCACACAGTACAGATCTCGGTCAACTCAATCCACTTGCCGAAGGGCTTGGCATTGGCGGGATGTATGCACACACACTCTATCGCGGACGAACAGACTGGCAGAATTTTGTTTTGACTCAGGCGCGCCGATTGCGAACATGGTTTGAATCCAATCCGGCTCGACTGTATGCCAATGAAGTCTGGGCACTATGTGGAGGAACAGCGCTGTGGGGAGTTTGCGCAAGTCTGTTTACACAATATCCGGACAGTGGGAGTGCATGGCTCGATCAGTACGGATCGCAACTTGATATTTGGCAGTCTTCAGGAACATGAAATCACTCTGCGACTGCTTGGTACTGCAATGCGCAGCATACCAGTTTTGAGATTACTCAAGACTCAACTTATTGGAATAACGCGGTATTCATCACGGATTCATTGATTGGACTCGACACGGATGAAGACGGCGGCATTCCGCCCGGAATCTCCTTCCCGCCGACCAATGACCATTCGTGGGTGAGTGCGTATATGGGCTGGATGGGGATGGAGCGCATCATTAACAGTTCACCGGCCAGTGATCTTGCCGCAGCCGGTTTCGTTTCGCCTGCTCCCACCCTTCCCCACCTTGCCGGTGATTCGCTGATTGTCGCTGTCAGCGTGATGAACACAGGACGCACAATGTTATCATGCCGTGCACGAGTGAATGGAAGTTTTGTGGATTCTGCTGATGTTTCTTTGTCATCCGGTCGGGACACGGTTATCATTTTCTCACAACGATGGATTCTGCCCGACGATGCATCCTTGCCACCGTCGTCACCATTGCATTTCTCCATTAGCTCGCCGGAAGACCAGAATCCACAGAATGATACTCTAACCGTTGCATTCGATATTCGACGCGGTGTGAACATTAGCGGCATGATCTGGGGCAACAATCCTCCCAATACTGTCGGCGCCCACGTCGAGTTCTTTCATGAGGCTTATCCCGATTCGGCTTGGCTCGCAGTCGAGAGCTTACCCGGTCAACCCTATTCAAATGGCAACAGGAGGTTACTCGCGGGGCTCAATCGCATTGTTGTTACGCCCGCGATTGAATATCTTCCCGCAGAAACCACGCTGGAGTTGACACCTGCTCCCAATCAATACGATTTCTCGCTCGTGAGTACTGACCTCGTCCTTGTGGATGACGATGTGAATCGAACTTACGAGCAGTACTTCCTTTCCTCACTCGACTCCTTTGATCTAAACGTACGAGTTTGGAATCGCAACTCGAGTGCCTTACCGGATCTTGCGGCGATCAATACGGTCATTTGGTTTACAGGCAACGATGATTCAACCACTCTTTTAACCGCGGATCAAATCACACTCGCAAGCTATCTTTTCAGCGGTGGACATTTCCTGCTGACTGGCCAAAACATAGTTGACGACTGGGAGCATACATCGGAATTTCTCGACACGGTCTTGCATTGCACGTCCCGGTCACAGAATGCGAACTCGCGTCGCGTGGACGGCATGACCGGAAACATGATTTCCAATGATCTGGAATTGACCTTGATCGGCTCACAGGGCGCAAACAATCAGACCAGTCCTGCATCCGTATTTGTTGAACCGGGCAGCGAGACAATTTTCCGTTATATGAATGCTGACAGTCACGTCTGCGGTGTTTCTGGAACCTACGCAAACGGCCGCTTTGTTTTTCTCAGTTTCGGGCTTGAAGCGGCAACCGGAATCAACAATACTTCCACTCGTGACGACGTAATGGCGCGTTGTTTCTCGTGGTTTGGAGATAGTACAGCGAGTGCTCATGAGCGACAAGCCTTTGTTCCTGCCGAGATCTCCCTCGCGCAAAACTATCCAAATCCGTTCAATCCTTCCACTACGATTCGTTTCTTCGTACCTACTGGCAGCGGTCTCGTGAAACTTGCGATCTACAATCTTCTTGGGCAGGAAGTATGCCGTCTCTATGAGGGAGCGGGACAAAACCGTGAGCTAACAGTCGTCTGGAACGGACAAACTGCAACAGGAAATCAGGCAGCTTCCGGCTTCTATGTCTATAGTCTGCAGGCCGGAGCAGCGGAACTCTCGAAAACACTTCACCTCTTGCGGTAGTTGGTGTTTGCAGGTCTTTTCAGCTTTCGTCGCCGGAATCCCGGACAGGTATGGGCATGGGCAACTTATGATTTTGCCAACTCCGCTTTTGCTACCACCATTCTTGCGGTCATCTTCAACAAGTACTATGCGGGAGTAGTAGCCGGAGGTTCTGTAGGGGTTTCGATCTTTGGCTTGCAGGTGCCCGGCGCATCGGTGTTCACGCTGTTCGTCACGACTGCAATGTTGATCATTGCCGTGACCTCACCGATTCTTGGCGCACTTGCCGATCTTGGCAAGACCAAGAAACTCATGCTCGGTTTGCATGTTTTTCTTGGAGTAATTTCAACAGCCACCTTGTACTTTGTCGGCGAAGGCAATTGGATTTTGGGCGGACTGCTCTTTGTCGCCGGTCAAATCGGTTTTGCCGGCGGCAATGTCTTCTACAATTCGCTGCTCTATGATGTGGCAGATGTAGAGGATTTTGGCAAAGTCTCAGGATTGGGCTGGGCGTGGGGTTACATTGGTGGTGGACTGCTGCTTGCGCTCAATTTGCTCATGTTGCAGTTTCCTCAGCTTCTTGGCCTGCCAACTGGATTCTTCACGGTTCAGGATTGCTTCCTGTCCGTCGCAATCTGGTGGGTAGTGTTTTCGATTCCGATTTTTCGCTTTGTGTCGAGCGGAGGCACACCGGCGGCAAAGTCGAAGCTGAGCTTGCGCATTGCTTTCAAATCCTTGCGGACGAGTCTCAGCCATATGCGCGAGCTTCCGAATTTCTCGCGATTCTTTTTCGCCTACTTGCTCTACAATGATGGCATCGAGACCGTCATCATCATGGCTTCGATCTTTGGCGATCAGGAGCTTCACATGTCCAGCGCAGAACTCATCACGTTCTTTCTGATGATTCAGGCCGTCGCGTTTGGTGGTTCCCTGATCTTCGGCTGGCTTGCGGATCGGCTTGGCAACAAGCGGACAATTCTCATCAGCCTCTCGGTCTGGTTGTTGATAGTAGTGTGGGCGTGGCAGCTTGGTGCGTTTGGCAATGCGCGCGCAGAGTATTGGATACTCGGAGTGTTTGCGGCTATTGTGATGGGCGGTTCGCAAGCAGCTTCGCGTTCACTGCAAGCGATCTTGATTCCACCGGAGTATTCCTCCGAGTTTTTCAGTTTTTTCGGAATCTCTGGACGATTTGCCAGCGCGATCGGGCCGCTGATTTTCGGCATTGCCGTATTTTTAACCGGCAGTTTGAGATTGGGAATCCTATCGCTCATTGTTTTCTTTATTGCGGGAATCTTTCTTCTGTTACGAGTAGATGAAAAAGCGGGTCACCAACAAGCCCTTGTCTTCAGAGCCAGATAGTAGGATGAACGGTCGCATTCTGGTCATTGACGACGACGATGAACTCCGCGCAGTGCTCAAGAGCTTTCTTGAGTCCAAGCAGTTCGAAGTCCACACTGCGGCCACCGGGCAAGAAGGTCTGGTCGCATTGCGCATCATGCGGCCACATCTCGTTCTGCTCGATTTGCACATGCCTGGCATGGACGGAATCGAGACTCTGCGCCAGATTCGCGAATCCGATGCTGCCGTCGGTGTTCTTGTCGTAACCGGTTTTGATGATCCGGACATGGGACGTCGGGCGCTTGAGTTGGGAGCGTCCGACTACATACGAAAGCCAATTGACTACAAATACCTCGAAGTTTCGGTTATGCAGAAGCTGCATTCCATGATCGGAACACGGGAATAGGAGTACTTATGAAATATCGCTCGTTTGTTTTTTCGCTGATCGTGTCTCTGTTTCTTATGACAAAGTCCGGTATCGCACAACCGAGAAGTGAAGCCCCGGATTTCTCCTCGCTGCTTTCGCTGTTCTCAGCTAATGCGATTTCATCGGGCGGAGTGAGAATCAACTGGAGTCTGGATTCCCTCTCGCCGACGATCGTGAAATTCAGGCTCTATCGCGGTTATGAGGATGTGGGAAACTTCGCCGTGCTCACGGAAACAGTGCCGCGCGGGGGAAGCGGTGTCAGCGAGTATAGCTTCACGGATACCACGGCGCGATCCGGTGTAACCTACTTCTACAAGATTGCCGCTCTACTCCAGAGCAGCGAGTCTATTTTTCCGGTTGTCATTTCCGCGACACCTGATGCGACACAGTCCAAACTCGAAGGCTCGCAAGACCTCGTTCCCGCGCAACTGTTAAAAGATGAAAAAATAGCCTTGTATGTCCGCCGTGCGGGACGAGTGAAGCTCGAAATCATCTCCGCTAAACCCAAAGTCCTCGTGGATGATCTTCTCCGCCCGGGAATCTATGAATTCGACTTGCCCTCAGGAACATCCGGCCAAGTTCGCTTGAAACTGAATCATGAAGAAGGATTCAGCAAGGAGATCGCCTGGCCAGTACGTTAGGCTTGCACCATTCATGCAAAAGCGGCCTTTCGGTCGCCTTTTGCATCTCATAGCTTTTGCCGCATTGCATTCTCTTATATAGTACTTGTCGAAATTAGGTTGCGATGTTGTTCACCAACTGAGCTATTACTAGCCAGCACCGTCCTCGGTACTGGTCCGCGACCCGGCCGGAATCCACGATCACAACGCGCTTTCGGGAATAACTATAAGAGTTCATTGTCATCCTGAAAGTATGCTGTCATTCTGAACCTCGCAAGTCCTCGCAGCGAGCGTTCAGAATGACAGCGTTTCCTCTTTCATCCTTCCGCCTTCATCCTTCATCCTTTCTTGCCATGGTCTTCTTTCAGCGTTTCAGATTTTCAGTGTCTCAGCGTTTACTTCATGAGCATCATCTTCTTCACCTGCACAAACCCGCCCGCTTCAATCCGATAGAGGTAGACTCCCGAGGCACACAACTCCGCGTTCCAACGGTACACATGATTTCCGGCAGTCAACGGCTCATTGACCA
>JAGVEU010000148.1 GCA_020057985.1 Calditrichota bacterium
CTGTAGCCTCAGCATCATGCTCCGCTCGGTGCTTTTCTACCTGCGAAACATGGAATGCCTTTGAAAGTGCACTGAGGGAAAACCGTGACAGTTCCGGCCAGAATATTCTCGACAGCATGGATGCGTCGAGTACTTGCCGGCGTTGAAAGGAGAATGGATTGCTACCAAATTCTGCTATTACAGATGAACCGGCAGAGGACAGAAAGCCAAGATCGAATTCAACATTTTGTCCGACGATGGGATCATCGCCGAGAAACTCAAGGAATTCTTTTGCAACGTCCTTGAATCGGGGCGCTCCCTTTAGGTCTGCGTTCTTAATCCCGGTCAGCGATGTAATGAACGGGCTTAACGGTTTATCTGCGTGCAGGAATGTCCGGTATCGCTCGCACGCCAATCCATCGAGGAAGCGAACAGCGCCAATCTCAATGATCTGCTCGGACTCAGGGTCAAGCCCTGTGGTCTCAAGATCAACGGCTACATAAGAGGAAAGCCCGAGATCTTCAAACCAGACCTGAGTAGGGCTCTCCACTTGTGACATGTCAGAGCGAGGTTTTTCCGCTCCAGTCAGGGTCATTTGTAGTATCGGATGTCGAGGTTTCTTGCGGCAGCGGCTTCATCGAGACGGCGAACAGGTGTAGTCGTCGGAGCGTTCTTGAGTATTTCGGGATTGGCTTCAGCCTCATGGTTAATCTGAAGCATTACGTCAACAAACTCATCGAGCGTTTCCTTGCTTTCTGATTCAGTGGGCTCGATCATCAAGCACTCCGGAACGATAAGCGGGAAATAAACCGTCGGCGGATGGAAGCCGTAATCCAACAGCCGCTTTGCGATATCCGTTGTGCGAACACCCTTGGCCTTCTGTCTGTTTCCTGACAGTATGACCTCATGCATGCATGGCGCGTCGTGAGCTACTTCATAGACCCCGCTAAGCTTTGCCCGAAGATAATTGGCATTGATAATAGCATTCTCGCTCATGCTCTTCAGACCATCGCCGCCCATCGAAAGAATGTAGGTGAGCGCCCGTACATGGATGCCGAAATTACCAAAAAACGTATGAACGTGGCCAATGGAGTCAGGTCTCTCCCAGTCCCATCCATACTTGCCGTCCTTAGTCTGTAATACAGGGGTTGGCAAGAATGGCTCAAGGGCTGCCTTCACAGCTACGGGCCCGCTGCCCGGTCCGCCGCCACCATGCGGAGTGGAAAATGTCTTGTGAAGATTGATGTGGCAAGCATCAAATCCCATGTCTCCCGGTCTCGATATGCCAAGCAGAGCGTTCAGATTGGCTCCATCCATGTATACAAGCCCGCCCACATCATGAACCAACTTAGTGATCTCCGATACGCGCGACTCGAATAGTCCGAGCGTGTTGGGATTGGTAATCATCAAAGCCGCGACGTCATGATCAAGAGCCTTCTTCAATGCGTTGACGTCCACCAGTCCATCTTCACCCGATGGCAGTTGCATGACTTCATATCCGGCAATCACGATCGAAGCCGGATTTGTACCATGTGCGCTGTCGGGAATAATGACCCGTTTGCGCGGCTTGCCACCAGTCTTGATATGATAGGCGCGAAACATCAGCAGCGCGGTCAACTCGCCCTGTGCTCCGGCAGAAGGCTGAAGAGTCACACAGTCCATTCCGGAGAACTCCGCCAGCGCCACGGACAGTTGATGCATCACTTCCAATGCACCTTGTACTGTCACCGCAGGTTGCAGAGGATGCAGTCCCGCAAATCCCGGATGCGAGGCAATTTCATCATTAATCTTTGGATTGTACTTCATCGTACATGATCCGAGTGGATAGAAATCGCGATCAATGTGATGATTAAGTACTGAGAGATTCGTATAATGCCGCACAACAAGATTCTCTGAGACCTCCGGAAGACGAGGCGCTTGCTTACGCCTAAGTGCCAGCGGGAGTTCGACAGCAGGCATCTCCTTCGGCGTCGGCGCTACTTGATAGCCAACTCGACCGGCATGACTGAGATCGAATATTAAAGGTCTCGCGTTTTGGAATGCTCGCGGCTTTCTTGATTCTGACATCAGTGGCCTCCCTTCATATACTCACGAACAGAGGCTGCATAAATATCCATCTCTTCCACTGTGCGGCTTTCGGTAACTGCGACGAGGAGGCAGTCCTCAAGACCGATATAGAATCTCTTGAGTGGCACTCCGGCAAGGATGTTTCGACTCGCCATGAACTCGAGGAACTTTCCCGTATTGCTTCCAATATCAAGAACGAATTCTTTGAAATGCGATCCCTCAAACGGTAACTTGACTCCCGGAATCGTTCCAAGTTTTTCCCGCAGGTAACGGCATCGTTTCATACAGGCTTCACCGATGTCGCGCAGACCACCAGGGCCAATCAATGACATGTAGAAAGTTGCTCTCGCGGCACAAAGACCTTCGTTCGTACAAATATTTGAGGTTGCTTTGTCACGCCGGATGTGCTGCTCGCGCGTTTGCAGAGTCAGGACAAATCCGCGATTCCCATCAACATCCTTAGTAACACCGACAATGCGACCAGGCATGTTTCTAACGAGCTTGTCTTTGGCTGTAAACAGACCGAGGTAGGGGCCACCGTAGGACTGACTATTCCCGAGCGATTGCCCCTCTCCGACAACGATATCGGCTCCAAAGTTGCCCGGCGCTTCGAGGATACCCATCGCCATGGGATCAGCCACGACAATCGCGAGCGCGCCTTTAGTTTGCGCTGCCTTGATGAGTGGCTCTATTTCTTCAACGATGCCGAAGAAGTTGGGATACTGCAACACGAGTGCGGCGACATCATCTGTAAGAGCTGCTTCAAGATCTTTGATTGAGACTCTGCCTTCCTTTGCAGGGATCTCAGTGAAGGTGACTCCCAACGGATGAGAAATACTCTGCGCAACCTTCCGATAATGCGGATGTACACTCGTGGGAAACAGAATACGATTTCTGCGCGTTGCGGATTTTGCCAATATCACTGCCTCGGCAAGGGCAGTTCCGCCGTCATACATGCTTGCATTGGAAGCAGGCATGGCAAACAGCTCGCAAATCATGGATTGGAATTCATAGATAACTTGCAGCGTGCCCTGTGCCACTTCCGGCTGATAGGGAGTGTA
>JAGVEU010000072.1 GCA_020057985.1 Calditrichota bacterium
GACATTTCATCAGTTGGCTACAAGGGATTCCGGAGCGACTGGCACAAACGACATCTTGCTCTGCGTGATAGTTTAAAGGCATCGCCTTGGATTGAAAGCTATGGCTCTATGCCTGCTCAAGATGAAACAAGAATCTCAGATTACCTCCGCACCCTTGTCGGCGCTCCACAGCTTATGAAGGCGCAAATGGCAGCGATGCGACTCGGCTGTCGAGGTTGTCACGTCATTGATGGTATCGGCGGCGAGGAGGGGCCGGATCTCACTCTGGTCGGACATAAAACTGTGGCGGATTTTCCGATCTCCGGCACTCTAAGTGCCAGCTATGATACTCCGGCAGAGTGGCATAAAGCGCATTTTCGTGACCCCGTCGGAGTCGTGGCCGGCAGCACCATGCCTTCGCAGGATTTCAGCGCGAGGGATATCGAATTACTGACGCTCTTCGCCTTGTCGAAGCGACCCAAGGAACTGCCACGCGAGTACTGGACCAAAGATCGGATCCGAGCGACCTACATTGAGTCGGACAAGCGAACCTTTGCAACGGACGGTGAATCCCTCTTTTCCGCATTCTGCTCCGGCTGCCACGGTCAGCGAGGAGAGGGAAGAACTTACGGCAACCGCCCTGCTACGTTTCCGGCCATTGGCAATCCCGATTTCCTGACGATTGCTTCAGACCAACAGCTTCGCAAAACCGTTCACGAAGGTCGCCCCGGTCGTGGAATGCCCAGTTGGGGAACGAAAGAAGGCGGGTTGCGACCGGCCGAGATGGATTCCATCGTGACCTTTATGCGCTCACTCGAACCTAAGCCACCGAGTTTCTCAGAAGTTCAGACACGCAAGGCAGACAAGAACCTTGGTGGAGCAGTGTACGCCAGAGAATGCGCTGTCTGTCATGGTGCGCGAGGTGAAGGAACGCTGTTAGGATCGCCTTTGGCAACGACAGACAATCGCGTCACAAAAGATAACCATGCAGCCTATACAGTACTCGCAAACGGAGTTCCGAAGTCGAGTATGGGAGCTTATTCGTACCTTTCGGCAAATGAGATCTCCAGTGTGCTCGATTTCATGCGCTCCATGCCGCTCACCACGGCGAAGCGACAAACATGGCAGATCGGAACGGGCGATGCAGTGCGCGGCAAGACCACCTTCGACCACGCTTGCGCCGGATGTCATGGCGACGCTGGAAAAGGCAACATCGCTCCGGCCATAGGCAGCCCGAGTTTTCTCTCCTCTGCGGACGATAATTTCATTCTCGCAACGATTGTACGCGGTCGCACCGGCACCGTCATGCAGCACTTCGGCAGCGCAAACATAGGTCTGCGCCAGTTGGATGCTTCCGATGTCCTCGATGTGACTGCCTATCTTCGTAGTCTCTCACCCTTATTCGCATCTTCACCTAAAGGAGGCTCTGCTCAATGACAAACGACGAGCCCAAAAACGAACAAGAATCCTCGCTCTCAAGGCGGAACTTTCTCAAAACTGCCGCCGGATTGGGATTTGGCGCTTTGACCTTTCAGGCAGTGCGCGCATTCAAATTGGATGCGGTGCGTGTTGCCAACCCGCTCGAAACCTATCCCGACCGGGATTGGGAACACGTCTATCGAGATCTCTGGAAATATGATAGTTCCTTTGTCTTCTTGTGCACGCCCAATGACACTCACAACTGCCTGCTTCGTGCTTATGTCAAAAACGGAGTCGTTGTCCGTATCGGGCCATCGTATGGCTACGGCAAGGCTGAGGATGTGTATGGCAACAAAGCTTCAGCGCGTTGGGATCCCCGTTGCTGTCAAAAAGGTCTTGCGCTGACGCGACGCATCTACGGTGATCGCCGCGTTCGCGGCCCAATGATCAGACGCGGATTCAAAGACTGGGCGGATAAAGGATTTCCTCGTGATCCCAAGACCGGAAAGCCGCCTGTTGAGTACTTCAATCGCAGCTCTGACACCTGGCTGAAATGCAGTTGGGAAGAAGCATCCATGCTCGTGGCAAAGGCATGGGTGGACATTGCCAAGACCTACTCCGGTCATGAGGGAGCTGAGCGACTTAAGGCGCAAGGCTACGACGAAGCCATGATCGAGACCATGCACGAGGCGGGAACACAGTCACTGAAGTTTCGCGGAGGAATGCCATTGCTCGGAGCGAGAGTATTCGGTGCAGCTCGACTGTCTAATTCACTGGCTCTCCTTGATGATTATCTGCGTAAGGTTGGTCCGGATAAGGCGCTCGGAGCAAGGCACTGGGATAGCTATTCATGGCATACGGATCTGCCCCCCGGACATCCGATGGTAACCGGACAGCAAACCAACGAGTTTGATCTCCACTCCGTCGAGAATGCCAATCTCGTTCTTGTATGGGGTATGAACTGGATCTCGACCAAGATGCCCGACTCCCACTGGCTGACAGAAGCGCGCTTGAAGGGAACCAAGGTCATTGTCATTGCCTGTGAGTATAGTTCCACGTCAAACAAGGGCGACGGAGCGCTCGTCGTTCGCCCCGGAACAACTCCTGCTCTCGCCCTTGGACTCGCAAACATCATTGTGCGTGACAAACTCTTCGATCAGAAGTTCGTGGAGCGTCACACCGACCTGCCGTTGCTCGTGCGTATGGATACTTTGCAGTTGTTGCATCCGTCTGACTTGGACGCATCTTATGTGCTTGCGGATTTGTCTAATCACACTCATGTGTTGGCACAGGGTGAAACTCTGCCGCCCCCCGGAAAGCAGATGACACAGTTCGTTTCGCAGGCGCTGCGGAAAAAATGGGGTGATTTTGTGGTCTACGATACCAAGCGCGGCAAGCCTGTTCCGTTATCCCGTGATCAGGTCGGAGATCACTTTGCAAAAGCGAACATTGTGCCTGCGCTTGAAGGTGAGTATACGGTGACTCTCGCTGACGGAAAAACTGTGCGCGTGCAGCCGGTATTTGCCTTAGTGAAAAAGTACCTTGCAGACAACTTCAGCCCTGAAGCGACATCCGAGATGACATGGGCTCCCAAGGAAGCGATTGTCGAACTGGCGAAGGACATCGCCGCCAATCCGGGAAAAACACTCTTTGCCGTCGGCATGGGACCGA
>JAGVEU010000337.1 GCA_020057985.1 Calditrichota bacterium
CTCGTAGTCAAGATTCAGTTCCAACACGATTGCCGTAAGTTGTCCTTCGCCCTTCTTCCCAACCGACGCCAAGTAGAGAGCTTCCGTCAGAGGCTCCGTGGAGGAGAAGATGAGAGCCTCAGTAGCCTTCTTCAGATACTGCGGATCTTCCTGCGGCGGAAAATTGATCTCGAGTGATTCGGTCGAGGACTCTATACCTGTCTGCTCAGCGGATTCCGGATCTTGTGATAAATTTTCCATTGCGCTCAAGCGGCTTCAAGTTCCGGCTCAACAGGCGGCCCAATATACAGCTCCGAGAAGGGCTCGTTCTGCTCGATGTGCAGTTGCTGCCGTTTGGCAAGTTCAAGAATTGCGAGTACGGTCACAATCCAAACGATGCGTTCGTATTCCCCACGCAATTGAGCTAACAGTCCGAAGCGTCCGAGTGATTCAAGCAACTCACGAACCCACTCCACGCGCTCCTGAATCGAAACTTTGAAAAGGCTCACTTGATGAAAGAGCCGGAACTCCTTGCGCTTAAGAATATCCTCGATGGCTCGCGTGAGATCATAGACCGTCATGGGATACAGCAACTCGCTTGGATCAGGAGCAGCCTGCGGAGGCAAGGGAGACAATCTCATTTCGCCCCGCTCCATCATCCCGGCTTCACGCTCAGCAAACAGCACGGCCTCTTCCTTGACCTTCTGATAGATCAGCAGTCTATTCGCGAGTTCACGCCGTGGATCTTCGATTTCGTCGCCTTGTTCAGCCGGAGGTCGAGGCAGCATCATTTGTGCTTTGATCGAGATCAAAGTAGCTGCCATCAAGAGATATTCACCTGCATCTTCGAGATTATCCACGCCGATTGTGTCAATCACGGCCAGATAGGATTCCGTGATGTCGGCCATCGGCAGATCCATGATATTGAGTTCCTGCTTGGAAACAAGAAACAACAACAGATCAAGTGGTCCCTCGAACGTGGGAATCTTGACTTGCCAAGTGCTCATCCGAACCCCATCGCCTCGTGAACTTCGCCCATCGTTTGGGCTGCGACGTTGCGCGCACGCGCGTTACCGTCCTCGATAATGTCTCTGATGATATTCGGATTGGCCTCAAGGTAGTGCCGCTTCTCATGAATAGGCCCCAACAACTCGATCATGTTCACCGCACATTTTGATTTGCAATCTACGCACCCCAGCGCTCCGCTTTCGCATCCTTCCCGAATCTCGTGAAGTTGACCGGTTGAGAAGCGCTTGTGATATGTGAAAACAAGACAAACGTCGGGGCGTCCCGGATCACCCTTTCTCACTTTCTGGGGATCTGTTACGGCACCGCGCAGTTTCTTCTTGATCTCGTCCGGAGAGTCGGAGATCAGCAAGGTGTTGCCAAGTGACTTTGACATGCGATTGCCGTCGAGTCCCGGAAAACGAGGGAAGTGTGTTAGCATCCCGTCGGGTTCCGGAAAAACTGGATTTTCAGGAGCGTAAAGAAGATTGAACCGCCTTGCCAGTTCGCGCGCAATCTCAATATGCGGAAGTTGATCCTCACCAACTGGCACAGCGTCACCCTTATAGAGCAGTATGTCTGCTGCCTGAAGAACCGGATAGCCAAGGTGGCCGAGGCTCATGCGCGAGTCGAGATTGAGGTCTCTGACTTGCTCTTTTAGAGTCGGATTACGCTCAAGTCGCGATGTAGTTATCAGCATGGAGAGCAAAAGGTTCAACTCTGCGTGTTGCTTGACTTGGGATTGAACGAAGATCGGGCTTTTAACCGGATCAATACCGGCGGCGACCCAGTCCATGACCATTTCGAGCGTGTTCTCGTGAATGGACTTTGTGTGCTCGCAATCCGTTGTCAGAGTGTGCCAATCCGCAACCAAGTGGTAGTTTTCGTATTGATCCTGCAGCTTGACCCAATTCTCAAGCGCACCCACCAAGTTGCCAAGATGCAGCTTGCCGGTAGGCCTCATGCCAGAGAGAATTCGCTTTTTCGGGGTCATTTTTCAGCAGTCTTAGGATCTAAACGTAATTCAGAAGATACACTATTTCCATGAAAATTGCAATTCACTTCCGCCTGCTTTCGCTCCAAGAACATGCTATTTGATGCAGTTTAATCGCAGCCCCGATGCGAGCGGCATACTGGTTCTGACTGCGAAGTAAGTGCCTGTAGATAAAGCAGTTGCATTGGCAGAGAGAGCATTCCAAAGCATATCTCGGGCACCATAATTCACAGCAATTCTCGCGGTTTCCCTTCCTAACATATTGTAAATAATAATGTTTTCTCCAGTTCTGGCAGGTGGATTGAGTTGCAGTTTCACCTCTCCGTTAAATGGATTGGGATAGGCTTCGAGTACAGATAGCCCTGAAGGAATGGCTGCCTCCCTTGGATCTACCGGACTCTGTCCGCCGTACAGTACCATTTGCCCAGGCCCTTGCGACATTGGGTAGCTGGCAAGTAATGCTCCATCAGGAGCCCGATGCTCGACGGTGTTTGCGGCAAAGCAACTTACATAGAATGAGCCATCACCTGCCGCTTCGACATCAAACGCTCCTTCGCCTGTTTGTATTGGATTGTCGGAACTGTTCAGAATTGCAAAATCGCTCAACCGGTAGCGATAGACGAGTCCGGGTCCTTGCCAACCACCGGCAGAAACAAAAGCATACCCGCCGCCAAAGCTAACTGCGGCGGGAGTTCCTCCGATCGGGAGCGTTGCAATGCTTGTCCGTGATTGCAAATCTATGACACGAATTTCGCCCGCTACGTTAGAATAGTTCCCCGTGCATACCACGTGCAGTCTGCCCCAGTTGTCCACTGCTGCAGACTGAGGATTGAGACCTACTGGCAGGCTGTCCACAAACTGAAGAGTCCTGCGATCGTAGAGCATCACAACCCCCGGGCCATAGTTGGGCCATTGCAGCCTCGTGAGACAGACCAACAGAAGATCATCGTGAACCAATATTCCCTGCGGCGCAACACCAACAGGCAATTGCGAGACGGTCATTCCATCGGAGAGACGAATGAAAGTGACGTTTTCCGTCAACGCGCAACTCACAGCCAGTGTATCCGGATTCAAAGCCACGCATGACCAAGGGTTCAGCCCAAGATTGACTGCAAGTTCTCGCAGTGTGCTGTTTGTGACCGGATCAATTTCCTGGATCGTGTTCGTGCCGGAGTTTGTTACATACAGTCTGGCGTTGTGCGATATGATGTCATTGGGTAGGTAGCCAAGCGTCAGAACATGGCTGTTGACATCTCCGTTCGTAAGAGTGATTTGTCCAAGCGACTCGTCAAGGCTTTGAACAACATAAAGACGGTCTTGTGCCAGAAGACTGCTCGCGAGCAAGAGAGACAGGAGCAAGCACAGTGTACGAGAATGGGATCTCGGTGGCGAGTGAAAAATCCCTGCAAATGGTGATACCGATTTCCAATCACTGTAGTCGCTGCAATAAGAGCGGAACGCTATGAACATGCCTTGTGTGACTCCTTCCTACGGATTCCAAGTTAGACGAATGGACGCCGAGTATTCTCGTCCCGGCATTGGCGCAAAACGAATGATCCTGTAATTCTCATCA
>JAGVEU010000323.1 GCA_020057985.1 Calditrichota bacterium
AGTGTGAAGAATTCGGGTGAGGTAATGTTAGGCTCAGGTTTCGCAGCCGCCGGATGATTCCGATGAATGCTCGTAGCATAGGCCGATGCCCATGCCATGGTTTGGTCAGTATGGCACTTCAAGCAGGCGACGTCCAACGGAATCAAGCCGCGTCCGTTGTTGCCAAGCCGCACATACCAATCAGTTCCATCCTGATAGAAGCTCGAATCGCGGGGCTGATCGGACGGATTGATGTTGAAGAAATGGTTGTGGACATCCGCCTGAAAGTCGTTGAAATTCTGTCCGGACTTGTCGAACTCGGCCATGTGGCAGTCAGAGCACGCAAGGTTCTCCATGCCTGCCACGCGGTACTCACGCAGAAGATGGCAGTTCACGCAGATGGCGCCGTTGGTGACTCCACCTTGATCGAAAACAACGCTCTTATGCGGATCATGACACTGGCCGCAAGGCATGAAAGAGTGCGGAGAGTGCAGCAGCTCATCATATTGCTGATAATTCTGCACCCACGGCGGTTGCGCTTGCACACGATGATCAGCATTTCGGGAATGGCAACGACCGCATAGCGCCGCAGTGTTCTGCAACTCGATGGAATCGGGATGTTGTGTGGCGATATGCGCGCTGCCCGGGCCATGGCACGCTTCGCAGCCAACACTCGGCTCAGACCATCGGCCCCAGATACCCGGCTTGTTTTGCCAGTGATTGGGTAGATCGGCAGAATCGGCAGCGATGGGATTGGTCACATGGCACCGGAAACACGAAAAATCGTAAGGCTTGCGAGCAGGGTTTGCTCCTTCGTAATTGGCCCACTGCACGGTCAGGCAATTCCATTGGGTGGCAATGCCACCGTTTGCGCCAGTTGTCAGGATGTAGCCATCGGAATCGAGAAAGCGCGCCTTCCAAAAGAAGCCGCCCAACACAATCGAGATCTCCGACCACTGGTAACCGACGGGAGGATTCTGATCGAGATGGGGAAAGTCCGGATACGGATACGTCGGGCGAACCGGCCCCGAGACGATGTTAACCTTGTGAGCATGGCCGCTTCCCTGCCACGTGCTGTACTCACTCACATGACAAGGATTGCAGGTTTGGGATCCGACATACTCCCTTCCGAATGCAGATAGAGATACGGCAAGAAGTGCAGGCAAGAAGAAAAAACGCATAGTAGTCTCCTGAAGCAATTTACAAAAATGTTCACAAGCAATCAAGCGAAAAATGAAGATTGAATTCATATATTGATATATGTTCTATGTGGAATATTGTAATAGTAGATAAAACATTACATTATAATGATTATTCGGCTCTCAACCCCACTGCTCCCCAAGCGATTGGAGGATGAGAGGATAGCTTCAAGGTTACTTGGTCGAGCGAGCTTCCACATGTGTGAATCGGTGTGCTATCCGCTATGCATCTCGCTGGGCAAAAAGGGGTCATTTGTGTGACGGCGCGGGTTCTCTTTGCCCACCTATTGTAAACCTGACATGAGCACTCGTAAATTCATACACCACTTGCATTTTGGAAATTATTTTCCTATATTATTTTATAGACTACTCTATCGGCTTATCGTGTATAACTTCCGATCATTAGATCGGGAGGTACTGTTTGGCATATTATTTGTGAAGTTTTTCCCAGTGGAGTGGCTTGTCCAGAATCCTTAAACCCGTTCAGACAGGTCGTTTCTCGCCATCAAGAACAATTTCTGCAAGATATTCCGCTTCAATCGAAAGGAAGAAATATGAAACTTGGATCTCTCCCACAATGGATGCTTGCCGTAGGCATCCTCATGTCACTGGTCTACCTTACCGGCTGCTCCGATGATGATGACGAGTGTGGCAACGACTCCCCCACCCCTTTCAACAGCCTATTTGGGAGATAATGCGACGACGTGCGGCTCTTGTCACCAAACACTGAAGGAGTCCTGGTCAGCCACGCCACATGCAAACGCGTGGCAAACTTTGGTAGATGACACAGCAACAACGCAGCTTTATTGCATACAGTGTCACAGTACCGGATTCGATGATGAGTATAACTTCTCGGGTCAACTTGTTACAGCGGGCCAGAACACCGATGGCTACGACGACAATCCGAGGACCGGGCTGCAGGGTGTTCAGTGCGAGGCGTGTCACGGTCCCATGAGCCCGAATCCTGCCCCGCATACTCCGCAGCTCGCGACGGCGTTTTCAGGTGAGGTGTGCGCTAAGTGCCACCTTCACTATGATGAATGGCGCACCTCTGCGCACGGTACTGTGCTGGATGGCATGACTCGCGAGGAATTTTTTGATGAATGGGACGGAAGCTGCAGCGTCTGTCACATCTCTGAGGGTTTCATCATGGCCAAGGACTCCGCGGACTGGGCAGGGATGACCCTCACCGCTGAGAACGCTAATCAGGTCACTTGTGTCACATGCCATGATCCACATTCCGATGATAATTCGAGTCAACTTCGCACTCTGGCCGACGTGTCCAGTCCCTATGGCGGTCCGGCTTACAACAATGGGGCGTATATGATCACGGGGCTTGGAAAAGGAATGATCTGCGCCCAATGCCACCATGCGCGGCGTAGCTCGTCGAGTATTCAGTCTCAATTCAACAACGGCTCAGCACATCCCGGTCCGCACGAGAGTCCTCAAGCTGACATGGTGATGGGCTACGCGACTTATGAGATTCCGGGTTATACCTACGTACGCGACGCACAGCATACAACCTCGAACGTAGCGGATATGTGTGTAGATTGCCACATGTACACCGTCGCTGTTCCCTATGATCAGGCAGGAACTCCCGTGAAAGGCCACAGCTTCGCACCCGATGTTCGTGCATGTGCCGGTTGTCACAACAACACTCCCACCTTCGACGTCGAAGGAGTGCAGTCTGAAATTACGCATCTGTTGGATTCACTTGGCGTGATGCTGCCACAGGATACCACCGGGCACGTGATGGCAGCAACCGACACAATCGTCTGGACACGCAAGCAGCGCGAGGCGGGATATACCTACCTGTTTGTTGAACAGGACAAGAGCAAAGGTGTGCATAATTACAATTATGCGCGTACAATGCTGGAAAACGCGATTACCTACTTACTTGCGCCGTAGCCAGTTTTTCTGAGTTTCGAGCAAAGGCTCATTCTACGACACCCTGCGGAAATCCGCAGGGTGTCGTGTTTTCTAAGGGCGGGTCAGAAGCGGTTGCTTAAACCCGAGGGGTGTTTGCATCATCCAATCTGTGAATTCAAGATCTGGATTGATTGCGGAAACATTTGGGCAACTGGGGCGTATAATACTGGTTGGATCAAATTCTACAAGGCAATATACATGAAACGCGCATTATTCATACTTGTTGGCGTGGTGGCACTGGTTGGCGGATATTTTGTCTGGAAAGCCACTGCCGCGAAACAGAACGGTCAGTCTCCCTACCGCATGGGAGCGGTTGATCGTGGGACTGTGCAAATGGTTGTCACCGCGACTGGCACTGTCAGCGCTGTGACTACAGTGACTGTCGGCTCACAGGTCTCAGGAACGATCAAGGAAATTCTTGTAGACTTTAATTCACCCGTAAAAAAGGGTCAGGTGGTGGCACGACTCGACCCCACATTTCTGCAAGCGTCTGTGTCGGAAAATGAAGCTGCGCTCGAACGCGCGGAGGCTACCTTAAAGCAAGCAAACCGTGATGTCGCGCGGATCTCTGATCTGGCAGAAAAAAATCTTGCTCCGCGAGTGGATCTTGATAATGCGCTCACGTCGTTAGATATGGCAAAGGCATCGGTTCGTCAGGCGCAAGCGGCGCTTCAACGAGCTAAAGTCAATCTTGCTTATTCAGTGATTCAATCTCCGACCGACGGAGTAGTGATTTCGCGCAACGTGGACGTGGGACAAACCGTAGCGGCTTCGATGCAAGCGCCCACATTATTCACGATTGCGCAGGATCTGCGGAAAATGCAGATCGAAACCAATATTGATGAGGCGGACGTCGGACGATTAGAAGAGGGAATGGAAGCCTTGTTCACCGTGGACAGCTATCCTGATCTGACGTTTCATGCCTCAGTCGGTCAGATCCGTTATGCCTCAAAGGTAGATCAAAGTGTTGTGACCTATCCGGTGATTCTCACGGTGGACAATCCTGAGTTGAAGCTTCGTCCGGGCATGACGGCCAATGTGACGGTTGTGACAGCGAGACAGGAAGATGCTCTCAGGATCCCCGCGTCAGCTTTACGCTTTCGTCCGGCAGACTTCAAGACCGAAAAGAGCAACGGTGAGCCGGGACGAGCGCAAGCCAGTGGAACTACTGCTAAAGGGCGAGGTGCGCAACGGGACTCAGTACATACTTGGGACAAATCGCAGCGCGGCGGCGGTGAATCTCGCAGCAGCTCTCTGGTCTTCGTCAGAGGTCAGGATGGGAAGCCGCAAATGAAACGGATTCACGTCGGAATCAACGACGGCACCTTCGCTGAACTTAAGGACACCGAACTGGCGCTTGGCGACAGTGTGATTCTCGGAATGACAGGGACGTCTGCTTTGGGCGTGAAGATGATGCCGGGAATGGGTGGGCCGACGGGGCCACGCCGATGAGTTCGGGGAACGGAAAAATCGTCATCTCAGCTCGTGAGTTATACTCTTTCTTAAAAGTAAGCCGCCATTGAGCAGGTCTGCTTGATTCATTGTGGGTTCTCTTGACCGCCGAGCAGGGTTAAGGTCCTCCGCAA
>JAGVEU010000071.1 GCA_020057985.1 Calditrichota bacterium
CGCATTGGACATGCTGCGGCTCGGACGAGCCAGAGCCTTGCTAGTTGGCGGCGTGGAAGAGCTTTGCATCCAAACGTTCCTTGGGTTCTACAAGCTGGGTCTCCTGGCTACGTCCAAAGACGACGCGATGCCGGCATTTGCGCCATGCAGCGGAGAGGGTACGGGCACGCTGTTGGGTGAAGGCGCGGCATTTCTTGTGCTGGAGCTGCAACAGGACGCGCTGAAGCGCAAGGCGCCGGTTATCGCCTCGCTGGCCGGATACGGCAGCTATTTCGATCCGAAAGCGGTCTTTCGGTACGACAGTGAAGGACGAGGGGCGCGAGAGGCGGTCACTGCAGCGCTTGATGACGCGGACATTAGGGCCGACCAGCTTGTCGGCATCAGCCGATCTGCCAACGGCATCAATGGAAGCGAGCAGGGGGAGCGTGCCGCGATTGACACGCTATTCGCCGGATCCGAAAGTCCGATAAGCAGCCTATCAGGCAAGGAGTTGTTCGGCGAGACATTTAGCGCCGATGGCGCGTTGCGGCTTGCGATGGCGCTCGGGCGAGCCGAAGTAATGAGCGCGCGCCGCAATGGAAGTGACAGTCCTAAAGTGCTGGTGGCCGGCTCGGGCCCGGTGGGCTCATCGTCGGCGGTGGTGGCCATACTGGCCCAGGCCCAGTCGGCCGGAGTCGTCCAGTGCAATGCGGGAGAGCCGGCAAGGGCGCCATGACACAAACCATAGCGTTATTACGGCCTGCAGTGCCTCCGATGCTAAAGGACAGGGTCATTCTCATTACGGGGGGTAGCCGCGGCATCGGGAGGGCGATTGTCGAGGCGATTTGTGCTGCCGGAGGGCGCGCGGCCTTCACTTATCAGAGCCGTAAAGCTGATGCTGAGCAGGTGGTACGGCAGGTGTCCGGGGAGGGCGGCGGAGCGCTGGCTATTCAAGCGGACATCCGCGATTTTAAGCGCACGCAGGCGGTTGTCGCTGAAACGATTGAGCAATTCGGGCGGCTGGACGGACTGGTCAACAATGCTGGCATTACGCGCGATAAGGCGCTGATGATGATGTCGCCGGAAGACTGGCAGGAAGTCCTTGATACGAACCTGACCGGCACGTTCAACGCTTGCCGCGCGGCCATTGTGACCTTCATGAAGCAGAAGGCGGGCCGGATTGTGAACATCACATCCGTGGCCGGGCTCATGGGCGCCGAACGCCAGGTCAATTACGCCGCCAGCAAGGCGGGCATCATCGGGCTGACCCGGTCGCTGGCCAAGGAGGTGGCTGGTTACGGGATTACCGTGAACGCCATCGCTCCTGGGTACATTGAAACGGGGATGACGGCATCACTGGATGCCAAGCGTTTAGAGGCCGCCAGAACCCAGATTCCTGTGGGGCGCTTTGGTAGAGCAGGAGAGGTGGGCTCGCTTGCCGCATATCTCTTAAGCGGCGCAGCGGGTTACATCACGGGGCAAGCGGTGGTGATTGACGGCGGGTTAACGTTGTAACAGGGAGAGGGATTTGATGGCGGAGCGGAAGATTGACCAGGACGTAATGGCATTGATTGCCGACATTCTTGAGATGGAACCGGGCAAGATCGACCCGAACGCCCATTTGGTCGAAGACCTTGGCATGGATTCCATGATGGCGCTTGAGATCCTTGCGGGCATCGAGAAGAGGTTCAAGATTAAGGTGCCAGAGCAAGACCTGCCAATGATCACTTCTGTGAATCGGGCGATTGAGCTGACCAAAAAGTATGTCAAGTAAGAGCATCGCTACAGTATTGGATTTCGAGCAAATCAAGGGGATCATCCCCCAGCGGTTTCCTTTTCTCATGATCGACCGGGTGATCGAGGCCGTCGCTGGCGAGCGTGTTGTCGCGATCAAGAACCTGACCGGCAATGAGTGGTTCTATCAGGGGCACTTTCCCAAGCGGGCGGTGACTCCTGGGGCGATGATCGGTGAGGCTGTTGCCCAGACAGGCATAGTATTTTTTTCTTTAACTCAACCCAAGTTGCGAGATGTCACATTTCTTTTGGGTGCTATCAAAATGCGATTCCGGCGGCCGGCGTGGCCGGGCGACCAGCTTCGCATTGAGGTCACACCCATCCGATTGACGGCGACCGCTGCCATGCTCAACGGCGTGGTCTCAGTGGGAGACCAGGAAATCGCCCGGGGCGAGTTTGCGCTGGCTGCGAAGCCTAACAGTGAGCTATGAAGCAGCGAGTTGTCGTAACGGGTCTTGGGGTGATTTCGTCGGTCGGCATCGGCTGGCGGAAGTTCTGGGACTCCCTGCTGGCCGGCCGATCAGGAATTAGCAAGATCCGCTACGTGGGCACCGCAGCCTACCCCACCCAGTACGGTGGCGAAGTACACGACTTTGATCCGTTGCAATTCATGCCTGTCGCGGAGGCCAGGCGCCTTGGCCGCGGCGCGCAAATGGCGATTGCCGCCACCAAACTGGCGCTTGAAGATGCCAAGTGGGGTTGGGACGAGCTTTCATTGCTTCGAGTCGGCGTCTGTCTTGGCACGACCATGGCGGATATCCAGGCACTTGAGGATGCCGACAGCACTTGGGTCAAGCAGGGTGAAGAGCGAATCCGTCCGTCACGGGCCATGCAATATCCAAGCTGCACGATGAGTGCCAACGTCGCCCGTCACTTCGGCCTAACGGGGCCAAACCTCATGATTCCGAACGCCTGCGCGGCGGGTAACTACGCGATTGGTTACGCATACGATTTGTTGCGGCTAGGGAGGGCTGAGGTCATGGTGGCCGGGGGCGCTGACCCCTTTTCACGGATTGCGTTTACCGGATTTAACCGTATCTTTGCCGTGGCTCCTGAAAAGTGTCAGCCGTTTGACAAGAATCGGCAGGGCACACTAATTGGCGAAGGAGCTGGCGTGCTCGTTCTTGAGTCATATAAGCGGGCCAAGGAACGTGGGGCGACGATTTACGCTGAAATCCTTGGCTACGGCCTTAGTTGCGATGCACGACATATGACAATCCCTGATCCTGATGGGCTTGCACGCGTAATGCGCCGTGCGCTTAACGATGCAAATCTGCTAGCGGAAAAGGTGGATTATGTTAGCGCTCACGGTACCGGGACTCCCGCAAACGATAAAGCCGAATGTATTGCCATTCACCAGGTATTTGGTTCCCGTGTGTCAACGCTGCCAGTCAGTTCAATTAAATCTATGTTGGGGCACACGATGGGCGCCGCGAGCGCCTTGGAGGCTATTAGTTGCAGTCTTGCAATAAAGTGCGGTTATGTTCCGCCAACAATCAATTTCGAGACACCTGACTCCGAATGCCAGATAGATTGCGTTGCGAATGTTCCGCGAGAAGTCTGCGTCAGCATTGCGTTAAATAATTCTTTTGCTTTCGGAGGAAATAACGCGGGGTTGATATTGTCAGACGTCAAGGCTACCACCTGATGCGGGTTACACTGAGCGCTTAATGCAAAAAACGTACGATGCGGTTGTCATTGGGGCGGGTATTGGAGGTCTCACCGCTGCGAGCTACCTTGCCAAGGCAGGCCTTAGGATTTTGGTGGTAGAAAAACATTACACGGCCGGCGGTTATGCGAGTTCCTTCAAGAGGAAGGGATATTATTTTGATGTCGGGGCCCACTTCTTTGGTAGCTGTCGCCCGTCGGGTCATGTGGGCAAGATCATCGCGGATCACGCACTTGGTTCGAAGTTTGAAATGCTTAGGTGTGATCCTTCAGACGTTCTCATTGTGGGGGATAAGAGAGTAACCTTATATGCTGACTACGAAAAATTGGTAGCGGAATATCAGGCCGTTGCTCCAAAAGAGTCGCTGAACGTGAGACGGTTTCTAGACTACCTGTCGCTTTCAGCTCCGCTTCAGCTGTATGCAGAACTGAGGCAGCGCACTTTTGATTGGCTACTTGACAAGTATTTTACGAGTCAGCTTCTAAAGTCGTTTTTCTCCATACCTCTTGGAAATGTTGCATTACCCTCTAGTAGAATTTCAGCACTTACCGCAGCACTCCTTTACCGAGAGTTCATTTTTGATGGTGGGTATTATCCAAGAGGAGGAATGCAAAGCTTCTCCGATGCCCTGGTCGAAAGAATTAGAGAGTATGGAGGGGATGTCGAATTTCTATCTCCTGCGTTTTCGATTGACATTAGACAGGGCGAAGTGCGTGGACTCATGATAAAAAGACGCGGGAAACTTGAAGAGTACGTTACAACGAACCGAGTCATCGCGAATTGTGACTACCGTAGCCTAGTAAATATGCTCCCCCCTGAGATTGTTCAAGCGTCACCAGCGGTAAAGGAGCGACTGACAAAATGGATGCCTTCCGTGTCTGCATTCATGGTGCATCTTGGAATTAATTACGATCTTCGGAAGGTAGCGAAATACAAGTGCAACGTCTGGTACTATCCAGGCGGTCACGTGGACGACTACTACACGTTATTAATGAACGGAAAGGTCGGGTTCGAGAAAGGTTTTGTCTTTTATAGCATCCCCTCCTTTCATGACTCACGGTTACTTCCAGACGGCAAGCATTCTATCCAGATCATCATCGGTGCGCCCTACTATCCAAGGGCTTTTTGGGAGGAGAACGAATTAAAGGAGAAAATGGCGGAAGAACTCATTAAGAGGGTTGAGGCATTTATTCCAGGCCTTTCACAGTGGATTGAGGTTAAAGAGATTGCCATTCCCCCAACGCTTGAAAAATATACAGGAAATTACCACGGTGCAATGTACGGCTGGGCTTCTTCACCCGAGCAGACGGGGTTTTTTGACTCTGGGGATAGCTTTGGCGTCGCGGGTCTTTTTCTTGTTGGCCACTGGGCCGATCTACCAACAGGACGAAGCGGGATCGCGGCTGTTGCGGCCGCGGGGCGGCGTCTGTCTCGGCTTGTGCTGAAGAAGTGGAAAGCCCGCAGCACTCTTGTGCCGTCAGCAGAATCAGAAATGACAGCGTGAGACCAAGCCTGACGGGTAGGCCCACTGAAAAGCATGCGAGCCATGGCCAGTCTCTTTGATAATCGTTGTGGGTTTTGGACTCAGGACTAGAACCCGCTTCGCGATGAATATAGGCAGTGGGAAATTCCTGGTTCTCTAGTGTCACGTGACGATAGTGGACCAGTCCTTGTTGTATAACCCTATAGGAGGACATGTGATGAGCGGCTCTGTTATGGGTAGACTGCAGTTAGTGAAGGAGCGCTTGGCGTCTTTCGATGATTCAGCAGAGAGGCTTGAAGCTGTGAAGGTGCAGGTTTCAGCCCAGATTACAGAATACACAGCCTTTCTTGATAAGCTTGAGAAGGAGCTGGGCCGAAAGCCTTCAATGGAGATGCTCAATAAGAATTACGCTGTGTTTAACAAACGTACAGTAGGTGTCATAGAGCGTTGTGATCAAATTATCCAGGAGATTCGAGACAAGCGTGCCCGAAAGTTCATTAAGCAAGATTTCAGAGCTCGCATTGATCGCTGGACAAAGAGGAACCCATTCATTAATCGCTCTCTGAAAAAGCCACGTGGTTATGCGGGCGATTACCAAATGCTTGAGTCTGGTTATGCCATGAATCCGATATACAGGGGTGGGCTGTCAGGTCTGTTCGATAGATGTTTTATTGATACTTTTCTTTGCGTTGGGTACCGAAAGGATAAACTGAAGGAACTAATTCGATCGCGTCTAGAAACGTCAAAGAACGGAGAGACGCTCCGCATGCTGTCTCTCGGTTCAGGTCCGTGTAGGGAATGGTATGAGCTTGAGCGGGAGTTAAAGGGGAAGGTGAAGCCTCGGCAAGTGTTTCTATACTGTTTGGACCAGGATATCGCCGCGCTTACCTTTGCAAAGAAGCGGCTCAAGAACAATTGGTTGCTGGCTTCGGTGGAGTTTACCCAGGGAAATCTCCTGAACTTTACTGAACAGCCGAAGTGGAAGGAGCGACACCTGAGTTACGATCTAATTTACGGGTTAGGTATCGCGAATTACTTCTACGACGAGTCTCTAAAGAAGATTATTAGAGGACCTTTACCGCTACTGAAGGTTAAAGGAGAGTTGGCAATTACGCATAAGGATGAGGAGCGGTTCAAATTTCCAGTTGCAGACTGGCTCTGTGACTGGATATTCATAAAGAGATCCGAAAGGGACTTTCTTCAGCTTTTTGACGAGTGTACGACGGAAGTAGACGGTACGTACAGCACACGAATAGAAAGGGAAGATTGCGGTGAAATCATGTTTGGAATGATTAGGCGGGAACGATGACACTGTATAGACTATTTCCTATTTCTGCCTCTTTTCTGTCCTCGTCAATCGAGCTGTTCACGTATTGAAGTCGAACTAGTTGGCATCTAGGGAGGAATATATCAGCAAGTTACAAGCTTCAGACAGGCTATGAATTATCTGCTCCTACAGCTGGCAGTAATGCTCTGTACTGCATGGGTTTTCCGGTATTGCGCCAGAAAGCTGATGATGCCTACGATTGTGGGCGAAATCCTCAGCGGCGTGTTTCTTGGTCCGACCATATTGGGGTTTCTCTGCCCATCCATATTCTCTAGCGTGTTTGCATCGAGCGTAGTGACATCGGGGCCGCGTCATCTGATGGCAAATATTGGGCTCTTTCTCTTTCTGTTTCTGGCCGGTCTCGAAGTCAGTTGTTATGCCATGAAGCGGTGTGCTAAGGCGACCATCTGGGTCAGCATTCTTGGTATGCTACTCCCGTTTAGCATGGGGCTATCAGCTGTGATCATGCAGCCGAGATGGTGGAGTCAGTATTCGGAGATCGAGAGCGTTCCATTCGCGATCTTTCTAGGGGCTGCATTGTCCATCTCCGCGTTGCCAGTGATTGCGCGCATCCTGATGGATTTGAAGGTGATGAAGTCAGATATGGCGAGCATAGTAATGACAGCTGCCACGTTTGACGATCTAGTTGGATGGTCAGTATTCTCGGTACTTCTATGGTGGAAACATTCAGATGTATGTCTGAAGGAATTTGTTCCGCTTGTGACGTTTTGGGCAGGAGTTATTGCTGCACCACATCTGAGGAAAATGAAAAGAACCCGTCACGTTTTGTCTGCGTGTACAATGTACTTCTTTGCACCAATTTACTTTATCTCGATTGGATTAGATACGAACTTTGTTTCCAATTTCGATGGAGTATTAGTTAGTTGTATTCTCATGATGGCCTGCGCTGGAAAAATCGTCGGCGTTTTGCTCGGTGGCTGGATCAGCCGGATGGTGGACAAGGAGATCTACGTCATAGCGTTCGCGATGAACGCACGCGGTGCAATGGGGATCTTGTTAGCATCCCTTGCGTTGGAGATGCACCTCATTCGGGAACCTCTATTTGTCGCCCTTGTGTGTATGGCGATTGTGACTTCTATCCTGGCGGGACCGATGATTCGTACGGTACTCAATTCCGCCATCAAGGTGATCGTCTGAGAGATTGCTCCCCTTATGCTGCACGGCAATGACAACCAGCCACTGATTTCGAGCAGATATAGCTTTTATCAGATCCCACAATGAAAGAGCTATACGCATACTCTAGTATCCTCAACGTGTTTACGTGCGCGGTTATCATTGTGGTTGTACTTATCAAGAATCCGCGCTCGGTACTGGTTCGTCTATTCAGCATTTTTACTGGCGTGATGGGATGCTGGGCGCTCCTATATTTTAGATGGGTTACTAGCACGACTACCAATGAAGCGGAGTTCTTTGTTCGCTCAGTCATGATTTTCACAGCACTAATGCCTCCATCGTTTCTGCAGTTCATTTCTGAGCTTTCGGAACGCCGTCTACCTCCATTACTACATTTGGTCAACTATCTCTTCGGGATCGCTATTGCCTGCACTGTCTATACTCCATACTTTGCTTCATATGGCTCAAAGCCATTCTTGATATTTTTGGTATGGCCCGTTGGTGGTCCACTATTTTTTGTCCAACTAGGTCATTTCTTGCTGAGTTTTGGAAGTGGGTTTCTGATTATGTACGGCGCTATTAAGTCAGGAGAAGGGCTCTTACGAGCAAAGATTATTGCGGTGTTTTGGGGAACATTAGTTGCTGTAGTTACGGGTGCAACAAATTACCTGCCGTGGTTTAAGATTTACGTTCCGCCGGTCTTCCCGCCATTTCTTTCCCTGTTTGTATGTTTCTATGCATACGCGATTGTAAAACACCAGCTTATGGATATTGAAGTTATTGTTAAACGGACCCTGCAGTTTGCAGGGCTCGTGGGGTCCGTGGTGGCGGTGGTCTCACTGGTCGCGTTCGTTTCGCAAGACCTACTGGCCCAGTTCATTACGATTCCGAAATGGCTCTCCAACGTGCTGGCGGCAGCGATCATTGCGGTGTTGTATGAGCCGCTGCGCAATTGGCTGACGAATGTGACGGATCGCTACCTCTTTCAGAAGAAGTACGACTATAAAGAAGTGTTGAATCGTTTCTCAAATGAAGTGGCGGTGACGATTCAAGACTTGAAGCAGTTGATCCAGATGACGGTGAACACGCTGACCGACACCGTGAAGGTGGAGGGGAGCAGCCTGCTCTTGCTGAATCGGGACACGCGGAAGTATGCGCTGGCGGCCAACAAGGGGCTGGATGGCCGAGACCTCACGATGGATGAAGAGGAGCCGCTCATTACGTTCCTGAGAGATACACATGAGCCGATTTGGCTGGATGGCAAAGTGAATTATCCGGAGACGATCAAGGGGCGCATGGGGCAGCTACGCGCGCGGGTGGCGCTGCCGCTAAACATTCATGAAGATCTGATCGGGGTGCTGTGCTTCGGCAAAAAGAAGTCTGACGAGGCGTATGCCAAGGATGATCTGGACGTGCTGCAGCCGGTGGCGCACACGCTGGCGATTGCGGTGAGCAACGCGCAGCTGGTGGAGGAGTTGAAGGTGACCCAAGCGCAGGCGGCCCAGAAGGAGAAGCTGGCGGTGATCGGCACGCTGTCAGCCGGCATCAACCACGAGATCTGCAACCCGCTCGGGATCGTCAAAGCCCAATGCGAGGCCTTCTTGCTCGATGCGGAGGATGGGATTTTGATCGGGAAGTCCTCCCAAGAGCTGCTGGATCGCACCGCCAACATCATGCGGGTAGCGCTGAAGCAGATTGACCGCGCGACTGCGATTACCCAAAAGCTTTCGAATTTCGCCAAA
>JAGVEU010000351.1 GCA_020057985.1 Calditrichota bacterium
AGAACTCGGGGTGGAAGAAAATCACGCCGTGGCGGGTGTCCTCACCCGACCGGCCTACCGAGAATGATGACCACCGAGCAGAGTTAGAGCCTGTCCTGACGAAGTCAGGATCCTCGCAACCCTGCCGGAATCTCAAATCAAGAGTCCGCCACAAGAGACAATTCCACTGAGAATGGACATCCGCGATCAAAGTCCAAGTACCCAATATCCCGAGCGTCTGCGCGCAAATTCGCTGACCATCGGTATTGATGTTCGTGCGCTCGAGGTGGAATCGTCGCGCAAGCGTGGGATTGGTCGGTACCTGTACAACCTGCTTAAGTACGTTTTCGAGTCCAGTCCGGAACATCTCTTCCGTCTCTATGGCGAGCGACCACCGTGGCATCTTGAACATCTTGCTCCGCTTCTGGGCAGGGAAAACGTGGAATACCGCACCTATCATCCGTCGTTTTCCGAGGAGATGAGCGTTTTTCTGCTCACGGATCCGCTGCCCGTGCTCGAAGACATTAATCTCTTGCCATACCCACTCGGCTCTGTTCCCTGCGCAACGATCATCTACGACTTGATCCCATTGGTTTTCGCCGACCAGTATTTGGCACCAAATCCACGCCTGCACGAGCAGTACATGCGCAAACTGGAGACACTCAAAGCGCTGGTTTCACGCTATCTGACAATCTCCAGCTTTGTTGCTGATGACCTCAAGCAGCGACTCCGAATTCCAAGACACAAGATCACGCCGATTATTGGGGGTCTTGACGAGATCTTTCAGACGAAGCCAGCGGAAAGTCAGATACAAGCGACTCTGAGAAGGCACAAAATCAGAGGGGATTACTTCCTCTACGCCGGTGGAATTGATTATCGCAAAAACGTTGTCTCGCTCCTCAAAGCATACGCTGAACTAAGAAAATCATGGCGCCATCCGTTGCAGCTTGTGTTGGCAGGAGAAGCAGGCGCTGTCTGGCTCAAAGAAATGTCCGAAATCCCGGAAGTCAGCGCCATCATTGCAGAGGTAATTCTGACCGGTCACATATCCGATCAAGAGCTTCAGCATCTCTATTGCAGAGCAAGGGCATTTGTATTTCCCTCGCTCTATGAGGGCTTTGGTCTGCCTGCTCTCGAAGCGATGTCGCTCGGATGTCCTGTCATTGCCTCCGACTCATCATCTCTGAGCGAAATTGTCTCGAACTGTGGATTACTCATCAACCCAACTTCTCCATCAGAGATATCCTCAGCCATGCTGCGTATCCTGCATGAGAAGCCTCTGGTGGAGAACCTGCGTCGAGCCGGTCTTGAACGATCAAAATCCTACACGTGGACAGATGTTGCCAACAAAACTCTCCAAGCGTTGAACGAGATCGCACTGCGAACACAACCGGTCATTGCTCCATCCCGTCGAATGAAAGTGCTGTTGCAGAACCGTAGCAATGCCTTCGTGGCACCGGGCGGTGACACGGTGGTGACTTCGGAACTGTATGATTCACTACGTGCAATGGATATTGACGTAGATGTTGCTTCGGGAGCGAAGGATCTGGCGGGAGTGGATCTTGTCCACGTGATGAACCTGACGCTGCCCGACATGCTCAATGAGTGTGCGCAAAATGCGCTTGCGCATCGAGTGCCGTTTGTAGTGACCACGCTGTTTGAAGACTGGCCGCGCTACATGGAACGCTCATGTGAGGCGATAAAACTATTCGATAGGTACCTCGCCAGTGGACAGGTTGATCGCATTTTCAGGGACGAGTTGCGAAAACTCCGCGCTCTGCCGAATGGACCTCAAGTCAAGAAATTGGATGTGGCGCTTCAAGCAGCAACGCTCTTTGCGTGCGGAGAATCGGAGTCAGCACGTCTGAAGAGCGCTTATCCGGAAATCGCCGCGAGAATCGAGGTTGTGAAGTTCGGTGGCTCGAACGGCAGAGTGCGGCCATGCGTTCCACGTGAAAAGATCTTTGAGTTCCTCGGTTGCGACCGCTTTGTGATTTCCTGCGGGCGGCTCGAAACGAGAAAAAATCAACTCATGCTGCTTAAAGCGCTTGAGGATAGTGATATTCCCATTGTTCTTGCCAGCGGTGGATTCAGTTATCAGCCTGCGTATGTGGATCTGGTGAACCGTTTCAAGCGTAAAGGCGCTGTTCGCATTCTTCCGCGTGTTCAGAGCGATATGCTTGCAAGTATTGTAGCAGCAGCATCAGTGCATGTGCTTCCGAGCTGGTATGAACTTCCCGGACTGGTAACCCTTGAGGCCGCGACCTATGGAACTGCGGTTGTCGCGTCCGACTGGGGCGCAATTCACGATTATCTACCATTGACTGCTATCAATACCTGCCAGCCGGATGATCCCGACTCCATTCGTCAGGCTGTTGAGCAGGCATTGCAGACGGGACCAAACCCAAATGCGAAAGCCATCGCAAGTTCATTCACCTGGCGGGAATTCGGTGAGCGCACTCTAAGCGCGTACGAGCGAGTGCTATCACAGTCGCGAAGGCGAACCACAGATTCTCACCATCTGACTAATCAGCAAAACAATCAAAAAGAATACACGGAGACGGCCATGAATCCTTCCAAGAACGGGACAGCGAGATTTGACGTATCTATAATCATCCCAGTTCACAACCGCGCTGAGTTGACGGAGAAGTGTCTGGAAGCGCTGAGTGCAGCAAACGATCAGGCGACGTACGAAGTCATCATTGTAGACAATCACTCAACGGACGATACAGCACGTGTGCTCCAAGCCGTAGAGGGAGACATCAAGGTTCTGCGCGAATCAACCAATCGGGGCTTTGCGGCCGCCTGTAATCTCGGTGCGCGTCTTGCCGAAGGAGATTACCTCGTGTTTCTCAACAACGACACGGAAGTAAGAGAAGGATGGCTGGATTCGTTATTGAGCTGTGCGCGCAGCAACCGACAGGTAGGAGCCATTGGCGCGAAGCTGATCTATCCGGCGGGCGACATTCAACATGCGGGTGTCGCGATCAGCGAAAAGGGAATTCCGTATCACGTCTTCCAGCATTTTGCAGCCGATCATCCGGCAGTCTGCGAGCAGCGCGACATGCAGGCGATCACGGCAGCCTGTATGTTGGTCCCGCGCGATGTGTACAATGCGATGCAAGGATTCGACCAAGAGTATGTGAACGGATTTGAAGACATTGATTTCTGTCTTCGTCTTCGTAAGAACAATTTGCGGGTGATCTACTGTCCTACAGCACAGATCACACATCATGAAGAGTCCACTGAGGGACGCAGAAAACACGATGCCGAGAACCTGACTCGTTTTCTAAACGCCTGGGGAAAGAGCCTCGTGCCCGATGAGACCGAACTCCTTGCACGGCACGGATACAAGATTGTGTGGGGTGAAAAAGGTGGCCGATACCAACACACAACGTCTGTGAATATGAAGGAAGGTGTTGGCACAATACAAAGCCAAGCGGAATCGCCATCCTTGGGGCATGCACAGCAACTCTACGAGGAGGGCAAATTCGACGAGGCATCAACTATGCTGAACGACCTTGTCAAGCACAAGATGCGACTCGGAGGAGACGATGGCTTTGAAACATGGCAAACACTCGGCAATTGCCTCGCTCGCCTGAATCGAGCCGATGAAGCAGAGGAAGCATTCCTTGAGGCGCTGAAACTGAATGACGAATCGGAACGCCCGTACCTCGGTCTCGGTTCTGTGGCGATGCTGCGTGAGAATTGGGAGGCGGCGCAATACGGCTTCATGAGTGCCTTGGCCAAGAATCCAGCGACGGTTAAAGGGGAGTATGGGGTTGCCCTCTCGCTCGCGGCTCGGCAGATGCATCAGCATGCACTCGAACGATTCGGGCGTGTTCTGGCCAAGGAACCGTTTGGCATCGAGGCACTGTTCGGATACTATCGTAGCGCAATGGAAAGCAGTCAGCCCGATCTGGCCATTGAACCATTGAAAAACTATCTTGCCAAGTATCCCGATGACATCAACGTTCTGTTCAATCTGTGCGGTGCGTATTGGAAGTCTGGGCGGCTGGTGGATGCTGTTCTGAGCTGTCAGCGCGTGCTCGAACTTGACCCGACTCACGTTGCCGCAAGGGATGTCTTGCAACACATCGAGAAGACGCTGCCTGTGAATGCCTGATTCCATTGTGATTCAATGGTCGCGGCTGGGTGATGTGCTGCAAACACGAGTCCTTCTACAGCGACTGAAGCATGAAGGCGAGCGAGTAATCTTATGCTGTGATGCAACCTATGCCAAGCTCGCTGAGCTCTTCCCTGAGGTGGATGAAGTATGGCCGGTGGATTTATCCCAACTTGCGAGCCTGGCGAAACATCGTTTGACACATCCGGAATTTCTTGAAGTGCTCACTACTCTTCTTCCGCTGGCTGAGCCGAACGAAACGCAAACTGCATTTGTACTCTCACGGTCATTGCCGGCAGCGCTCTTTGCGGAAATGCTCCAACCTAAGGCGATGCGTGGATACACTCGGTCCAAGGATGAACTTCGCACTCCGCCTCAGCTTGTTAACTTGGAGCAGTGTCTGAGGGAGGGCATTCAAGTCCCACTTCATATAGCGGATGTCTGGGCAAGCTATGCCGGTCATTCGAGCAATGCGCAATGGCTGAAGCCGCTTTGCCATATGAGGCCGTGCGACACGCGCGGCGCCTTTCAAATCGCACTCGTGTGTGACACAGGCGAGAAAAACCGCATGATTCCCGAAGTATGGCTCGCAAACCTGCTGGAGCAACTTCTGTCAACAGAAGAACTTAGCATCTGCCTCATCGGCGCAGAGGCCGCATCCAGCAGTTCTCCACTATCGAGCGTGGCCAATAAACACACTAAGAGGGTGAACGACCTGCGTGCGAACACCGGTCTCATGCAGGCAGCAGAGCTGTTATCCGAGCAAGATCTTGTGATCGGATCGGACTCAGGTGGACTCCACCTTGCCGCTGCATTCGGACTTCCGGTCATTGGCCTTTATTTCGGCGGAGCCCACTGTCTGCAAACTGGCCCATACGCCCGATCTGCAATTGTATTTCAGGAACCAGAGTGGAGCGAGCACACTGTCAACGAAGTGTCAGAAGTGGTTGGCGCGGCTATTCAATGCCACGGTGACTTTACCGGAGTGGGCAAGGATACTGATCTGTGGCGGCCTGCCCTTGATGAATTCGGCCTTATGTATGAGTGCTTAGCGAGTGAAGGGGAAGATCGCAGGAAAGCGCAGCAATTGCGAAGGAGCACATTGAAGAATTGCGAGTGTGATTGTCTCCCGCTATCAGAAGCATGTTCGACTTCAATGCAAACGGCATGACTTCCGTGCCTGACCAACTTGCGGATTTTCGAGTCGTTTCAGCCATTTATGGCCTGCCGACTGCGGTTCATGTCTCGACTGGAATGCTCGTGCACAGTCGAGTGGATCCGGTTCACGAGGCGCGGTTGATAGCAGAGCAATATCTCGTTGCAGGCATCGGAAATATCCATCTGCTTGGTGGTGGACTGGGCTATCTCGCCGAAGCGCTACTTGCCGTCAACAGCCGAGAGCGCAAAATCCACGTCATCGAACCGGATCCGGGGCTTCATGCCCTGAGTATCAGAGTCAGGCCGGTTGCATTGTATCACACATCGGAATTCATCCGCATTAACAGAGCAACAACACCGCAGACGTTCATGAAATTGTGCGAGACAGCACATCCAAAAGACGGCATCATCATCGCGCCGTATTTCGAGCGCTTGTCGTTTGAGCGGAAAGATCAGCTTTCGGGTTTCGTCCAAATGCTTCGAGCAGAACGCGCGTCTTCTCCGGTATATATGGAACTCCTGAGTCGCAATCATGGAGCTAATCAACATCTACTAAGCAAGATGCCCTCTGTTTTCACACAGCGTCTCCCGCAGACAAAGCCGGCGCTTGTGGTTGGAGCGGGACCAAGTCTCGACGCATGTTCAGCGATAATTCACGAGCGAAGGAAACATCTAACAGTAATCGCAACGAGCGGAGCGGTGCCTTCGCTATCATCATACGATATTGATCCCGACTGGGTTGTCGCTATGGAAGCCAAGGAATGTGTCGTTGCCGATTTGCAATTTCTAAGGCGCTCTACCAACATTATCGTATTTCCGTCTACGCATCCAGATGCACTGACGCTTTATGGGAATCGCTTTTTCGCGGGGTCAGACTGCAGCCGTGCATTAGCTACACGGGGAGGAAGCACAATGATTCCTGCACTTGATTTCGCTCTGCAGGCAGGTTCAGAAATAATTGCACTTGTTGGAGTTGACTTGAGCAATGCCGGAGGCAATTATGCGTGCGCTGCAAATCGTGATCAGACTATGACAAACAGCTTCAGAGATCCCCCCAAGTATTCCGCTATGCGCACTGGTCTCGAGTGGGTGATTTCCAAGAACCGGCACGTCAGCACGGGAGTTCGCATCCTTCATGTCTGTACCGGCGCGAATGCGATTGCCGGAACAACAATGATTTCATCTGAAGGACTGAGTACCGTAGTGAGCGACGCAATGAGTGAGGAGTTTGTCCATGATGGCTGAGTCCCTGATAACAAGTGTAGTGGCGGATTCTTCAAGTCTTGAAGCGGTTCTTGCTGCAGCCGATCTTCCGACTATCCGCGCAAAAAACAGTATGCCAACGCTGGCTTTCAAAGGCGTGAGATTGCACTCATCTGTGGATCCCGTCGCCGAGGCCGAGCAAATCGTGGCGAATTGTCTGAGTGAGTTGACCACGGCTCTCCAAAGTGCAAAGGGTCAGCCGATCACGGTTTTCGTACTCGGAGCGGGGCTTGGCTATCTGATTGGGGCGCTTGAAAAGTCTCTCGGAGACAGTAAATATCCACTTGCGCAGGTTAAAGTGGTATGCATTGAAGCTGAGTCGGAGGTTGCACGAAAAGCGATTCAGTTGCAGGTCTGGAAATCATGCTCGCTTGATGTGAAATGGCTTGTCGGCAGTTCATGCATTGAATCAGCGCTATTGCTTCAGACTGCTGCTGCGCGGTTCCTTCTTACAGGCACGTCAAGCTATCGCATGAACAAGCCAGTCTACGACGGCATCATTGAGAGGATGTCCGGAACAAAACGTGCCGAGCGACCGATGCGGATTCTTGTGCCCACTCCGCTCTATGGCGGATCGCTTCCCATCGCTCATTACTGTGCCGCAGCATTTGAGAAGCTCGGTCATCAAGTCGAGCGTCTTGATCTAACCGAATACTATGCGGCCTTTCATCAAGCAGAAAATATTACTCGTCAACCTCAACACCGCAAGTCGTTGCAAGGAATGCTAACGGCGTATCTTGCTGAGGTGATTGTAGCGCGAGCATTAGATTTCCAGTGTGATCTTGTATGGGCGGTGGCACAAACACCGCTCACTCCACAAGCGCTCCTCGAACTTCGTCGTCGCCAAGTGCACACGGCGTTGTGGTTTGTAGAGGATTACCGGCTCTTCGGTTATTGGCAAGAGCTTGCCCAGCATTACGATGCTGTGTTCACTATTCAGCGCGGGAGCTTTCACGACGAACTCAAGGCGCTCGGAGTAAAACATGTCGAGTACCTGCCATGCGCCGCAGATCCTGAAGTCCACTATCCGCGCGAACTTTCGGTGAATGAACAGGCACGCTTTGGATCAGACCTATCGTTCGTAGGAGCGGGGTATCACAACCGCCAGGAAACATTTGCACAGCTTCAACTCACCAGTCTCAAAATCTGGGGGAATGACTGGCCGCCAGACGTTTCCGCCAGCCGTTGGGTGCAGGAACAAGGTCGTAGAATCAACACCGAGGAGTCTGCCAAGATCTTCTCGGCAACCAAGATCAATCTCAACCTCCACAGCTCACCCAATCATCAGGGTGTCAATCCCTATGGTGATTTTGTGAACCCGAGGACCTTTGAAATTGCGGCTTGTGGCGGTTTTCAACTTGTTGATCAACGCAGCGAGCTTGGCAGTCACTTCAAGGCTGAAGAGGAAATGGTTGTGTTTCAGAATACTGAAGAGCTTCCCGAACTCATTGAATACTACCTCTCTCATGAGACTGAGCGCCTTCAGATTGCTGAGCGTTCGCGGCAGCGCGTACTCAGCGAGCATACCTATGTGCACAGAATGACGCAAGCGCTCGATTTCCTTCAGCAGCAACTCCCACGGCTGCGAGACCGGAAGCGCGGACCAAATTACGTGAGCTCCCTGCTTCAAGCCGCAGGAAAGGATCGCGAGCTGGCAGAGTTTCTGTCAGCGTTCGATTCCGATCAGGAAGTTGATCTTGATCAGATTGTGGCGCGCATCAAAATCGGTGAAGGAAAACTCAGTCGCCCCGAAGGCATATTCCTGCTGATGAAGGAATTCCGTGACTGGGGAAGGGAGAAGGGGGTCATCGCATGATACCAAGACATATTTGCGTCCTGAATTTCACGCGCATGGGAGACCTCATTCAGAGCAGCCCTCTGTTGAAGTCCTATCGTATTGCCTATCCGGAGGCTAAGCTCAGTCTGATTGTGCTCGAGCCGTTTCGCGCTGTCGGCGAGCGCCTACCTATGTGCGATGATGTCATGGGGTTCGATTTGGATCACTTCGAACCACTCTTGAATTCCGCTGGAAGCGACCTGACCGCCGCGTATAAGGTTCTGAGCAATTTCATACAAAGAGCCACGGAACGTCCGGTTGATCTGCTCGTGAATTTATCGCATACTCCGTTGTCAGCCACAATCGCTTCGTTGATCGGGGCGAACAGTATGATCGGTCTCATGCGGACGCCTGATGGTCAGCTTACGGTATCCTCGGAGTGGATCAACTACCTCTTCAGCGTTATGCAGGAACGAAGTCTTAATCCGTTTAATCTCGCGGAGATCTATCTACGACTTGGACCGGGCACGACCACAACCCCGAGTCTGTCCTTTCATGTAAGTCAGGTAGATCAGCAGGAAGCTCAGCGGCTACTCAGTTCAGTAACCGTTGATATAAACGTCCCGTATGTTGTCTTACAGCCGGGTGCAAGTTCAGATCAACGGCGCTGGCCGGAATCGAGCTTCGCTGAACTTGCATGTCTGTTGAAAAGCAATGGTGTCCAAGTGGTGGTTGTCGGTACGAAAGCGGAGAGTTCTCTGGCAGAGCGCATTGTGCGAATGTCCGCGGGAGCGGCGGTATCGCTCTGCGGTCGCACTTCTATTGGCTCGCTCAGCGCGATCCTTCTTTCTGCAACGAGGCTCGTCAGCAATGATACGGGCACAATGCACTTGGCGGCGGCAGTCGGAACACCGACGATTAGTCTCTTTCTCGGACCGGCCTCTGCCAAGGACACAGCGCCTCTGGGCAATGGCCATATTGTCATCGAAACAGATCTTGAGTGCGCACCTTGTAGCTACAACATGACGTGTGCCAATCCAATATGTCGCGAGCAAGTCAGTGCGGAGGATATCCTACCATTCTGCCTGTACACAGGTGATGATGTTTTCAATTCTGCGCGCTGCATGAAAGGGGTGCGAGTTTACCAAACGAGTAATGACATCGAACGCTTGCGGCTCAACTCGCTCAATAAACCGCATACTGGTTACAGCTCCTCTGTGCTTTCATTCTATCGCTGCTTCTGGGATATGCTGTTGACAGGCGCTGCTGTGGTGGAAGGGACAGCAGAGTGGTATGAGGGAGAGGATAACTCGTCCTGGATGGAAGGTATCAGTGAGTTGGAACGGATCTTCGACCGTGCTGAGAGACTACTCGCGGAGTTATACACGGAGTCCGCAAGTATAAACAGGCAGACTGATACCCTGAAGGATTGTCTCAAGCAGCAGATTGTGTGGCAGGAGATGCTTCGCGCCTTCATGCAGAAGTACCCCCAGTTGGCAGCATTTCCACGATTTCTCCTGGTTAAGGCAGTCACGGCGCGATCTCACAGACTCGAAGATTACCTTGTTGATATGACCGAGACTGTGGATCTCTTTCATCACGGTGTGAGTCTGTTAAAGACTTTGTCGGCTAATCTGCAGAACGAAGATCAGCTATATGCCTGCTGTGAATAAAGTCCTCGTTCTTTGCCTGACGCGAATGGGGGACATCATCCAGACAACTCCCTTCCTTCGCCGGCTGAGACAAAAACATCCGGCGGCGGAAATCCATGTTCTGGTTGAGGAGTGTTTTGCGGAAGTGGCTGAACTTGCGCCGGGAGTTGACCGAATTCACCGCGTCAGACTCGAAGATCTGCTGCCACCACTTGCGGCCGATGGCTCCGGCAATCTGGCTCGTGCTCTTGGATACTATAATGATGTAATAGGATCTTTGCGAGCAGAGGCGTATGACGAGGTGTGGAACTTAACGCACACGCGCCCCGCAACGCTCTTGAATTTCCTGCTCGCAGGGGAGCATGGAAAGGGTGTAACACTCGACGAAAACGGCTTTCAACGGGTGAACTCTCCGTGGCTCAGGTACTTTTTTGCAACAAACCACGCCCGCCCTTGGTGCCAGTTCAATCTCGCAGACATCTATGCGAACTGCATAGATGATATAGACCCGCTAATCGGTCGCTCCATCGCAGTCCGAGTGGATCAGAAGCGAGGCCGCTCTAACAGAAAAAGTGACAGCAAACGGATTGCCTTGCACCTTGGAGCCTCCCAGAAGACGAAACAATGGCCGGTAACGAGCTTTCGAGAGGTCGCAGAAAAGCTGATCCTCCGAAACTGGGAGATTATTCTTGTCGGAGGCCCAAAGGACGTACGACTTGGTGATTCCTTTAATGGTGTTCCGCTCATAACGAACCGAATTGGAATGACGTCGCCGCGGGAACTTGCGATAACGCTGTCAGATTGCGACTTGCTTATCACAAATGACTCAGGGCCGATGCATGTCGCCGCCGCCGTCGGAACACCCGTCATGGCCATTACGGTCGGAAGTGCGCTCGGCAGCGAAACCGCGCCCTACGGCGAAGGTCATATAGTCATCGAGCCGCAAAGTGCATGCTTTCCATGCTCGCCGAACGGATCATGCGCGAATCCAGTCTGTGCAGCGGACATTTTGCCCGAGACAGTGGCATCGCTTGCAGTCTGGAAAATGACTAAGGAAAGGCTGTATAACATATCAGACTTCAGCCGCTGCCGCGTCTACCAAACGACTTTCTCGTCGGATGATGGCATGCTGAGACTGGATCGAATCTTTGGAAATACTCCCTTTCTACGAGACGAGTTGAATGACCTGATTCGTCCGATCTGGCTTCAGGTCTTGAATGGTCGCTGCGCAGGGAGTTCAGCGGAAATTCACGGAGACTTGATAGATAAACGCCTTGTTCTTCATGCGCTGGATCTTGCGGACAAGGTGAAGGCGAGCGCAGAGCATATCGTACGGCTCGCTCAAGGTCATCCCTCTCCAGTTCGCGCGATTCAGAAACTGGGAAATGAACTCACGGCGCTGGAGAGCGAGCTTGCCGGCTTAATGGGAAGGCACGGCTTGCTAAAAAGCCTCCATGCATTCACAACGCTCTCAAGGGCAAGCCTTACCGGAGACACGCTGCTCGATCAGGCAAATGAGACTGTCGAGATCTATCGTCAATTGATTCAACTCTTGAGTGGTTTGATCACAGTGGAACGGGACGTCTCAATAAACATGACCTATTCAACACATCATCATAAGGTGAAAGATGAAAATTACGCTTAACGGAATGGAACTTTCACGGCGTGCCGAGGGATCACAAACAGTCGGCGACGTCCTTACCGAAGTGCAAGCGGAGATCAAACGAGGCGGAAAGATCGTGACCGGCGTGTCTCTGGACTCGATACCTTTACCAACGGGCTGGAAGCGACGTGAGACATTGTCCTCACCGGTGTCAAACGTGCAGACCCTCGAACTGTCTGTTGATGATCCGTATCGCCTGCTAAATCAGCTCCTCAGTGATACCGAACAAATGGTCCTGACCCTTTCGAAAAGATCAACGGAATTGGCCGGAAAATTTCGTATCGGTGACGAGGTTGTGGCCAATAACGATCTCGCTCAGTATCTGGACGATTTGAAACAGTCCTTGACGGGTCTGGATCTTTTGTCCCGTAGCTCAGACGTACTGCCACACCCCTCAAGGGGAAATGTGATGGAGGCTGCAAACCAATTGCTGCCCACTCTCGACAGAATCTACAAAGCACAGGCGACCAGCGACTATATAGCGGTAGCTGATGAGCTTGAGTACGAACTGCCGTTGAATCTCACCGCTTGCAGGAATGTGCTTGTTCAAATGAAATCGTTATCACCTACCACAGAAAGAAGATAAGGGACGGTTCAAGTGCTGTCAAAGAGATTGTTTCTGCTGTTTCTAAGAAAAGCTAAAGTTTTGCTTCCTGCCTTCCGATACTACTGATAGATGAATTTGTGAACTGTCTTATCGGAATATCTTAACCACGGGAGCAACTCGTCATGCTGAATAGACGAAACCTAAAGGCGCCAAAAGTCTACTCGATAGGCCAAGTGAATGCGATTACAGGAATCCCCAAGCCCACCATCCGTTATTGGGAAAGTGAGTTTAGCCAGTTCCTTGAGCCGATTCGAACCACGGGCAACCAGAGACGGTACGATGACCAAACCATCGCCAGTCTCGAGAAAATCAATTATCTGGTCAAGGTTCAGGGCTACACCATTGACGGTGCGCGTTTCAAACTTGATCTATTGCAAAAGGTGGAACAGAACGACGTTCCACCGTCCGACCCAATTGCTGAGCTGGCGCGAGCCATGTCGGACTACTTGCTGAAGAAATTGGTCAAATAGCAATTCACCGCGAACAAATCAACAGGAGACTCAAAGACAATGAGCACAAGAATCAATCATAATCTGCTCTCATTGGGCGGCCAAAGAGCAATCTGGATGACCCAAAACGAGCTGGACAAATCCGTTCAACGCCTCTCCAGCGGTCTGCGAATCAACTATGCGTGGGACGACCCGACCGGACTCGGCATTTCCGAGCGACTCAGATCTGCTATTAGCGGAATGCAGGAAGCGGAGAAGAATGCCAACTATAGTGTAAACATGCTGCAAACGGCAGAGGGTGCGCTCTCAGTAATTGACGAGAAACTGGTCAGAATGCGAGCCATTGCCGTACAAGCCTCAAACGGTGTGCTGACCACGATGGATCGTCAAGTGGCGAATGTCGAATTCCAGCAGCTCAAGAGCGAAGTGGATCGTATCGCAAGAACATCCAACTACAATGGCTTCTTCCTACTGGATGGGTCGCACGCCTCAGACACAATCAACGCCGATACGACGCTCGCGCTTGGATTCAACTCGGTCTCAACGGCGGCCTCGGCAACAAACATTAAATTCCACATTGGCGAGAACAATGTTGCGGGTCAGGATTATTATTACATTAATCTTGCCGGAATGACGGTCTCAGCGCTGCAAATCGAGACGCTGGACGTCTCAAACACGGCATCCGCGCAGCAGGCAATGGACAGCCTCCTCAGTGCGATCAGCTCGAAGGACATCACTCGCACTTTCATCGGCTCGATGGTCGAGCGGTTGCAAAACACGATTCTGAATCTGAAGGTCTCGCAGGAATCGGCGTCGGCATCCGAGTCTACAATCCGCGACGCAGACTTTGCGGCCGAGATGTCCAATTTCACCCGCGCGCAAATCCTGATGCAAACCGGAGTTTCCATGCTCTCGCAGGCAAACGCGGTTCCACAGATCGTCGCCCAACTGGTCGGTTAACGATCTTGGAATTCTGTAGGGGAGGGTTAAGGTCTTCCGCAACCCTCCCGCTTTCAGCGTTTCAGTTTTTCGATTCGTGGGGGGGTTGCGGAAGACCTTAACCCTCTCCTACGGTTCTGCAAACATAAATCGTTGCGAACCATTACTAGGCAGTACCGTCCTCGGTGCTGCTCCGCGACCCGATGGAATTCGTGATCGCAACCTACTTTCGGGAAGAACTATAACTCTCTGCAAGTAAAGCGATCAACCTCTGCACAGCATTGAGTGCCGTAAACGACAGACCAATATCCAAACAACCATGAAGATCGTTCGAGATCTCAAAAACCTCTTTCTGCAACTGATAGACTTGTCGGCGCGTCAACTCGATGCGCTTGATCGAGATGCCTTCGACTTGCTTCATAAGCTTGGGGAAAAGAAGGAACAGCTTGTTCAAGACTCTACTGCGAAGTTGGAATCGCTCCGCCGACTCGGTTGCGACTTGCAGCTCAATACGCCGTCCAGAGGTGAGCGCCTGACAGATGAAGTGCAGGAATTGACGGATGTGATTCGGCGCTATCAAGCCTGTGATAAATACTTGACAGCTCAAGTCACCGCTGCCAAGGACCGAATCTCTCAGAAGCTATCCAAGGTCATCGAGCGAAAAGACGCTGCCGCG
>JAGVEU010000041.1 GCA_020057985.1 Calditrichota bacterium
CGCAAGTCCGTCCAACATAAAATACACACAAAAGAAAAGGATGAAGCCATGATTTCGAGATACGTGAACGCTTTTCTTCTCGTTGTCCTTATCGCCACATTGTCCTTGGGTGTGGCTTCGGCAAACGTGAACAAGTACTCAGAGGGAGTGACGGAAGTCACTCGTTACGCATCTTCCACGGACAAGATATCCGTGATTGTCCATTTAACGGATCAGGTGGACTTGCAGACGTTGGATGATCGCCTTTTTATGCGCACCACGCGCCAGCAACGTCACAAGATTGTCATTGAGGAACTGCAGGCCGCAGCGGCTCGCAGTCAAGTACCCGTTCGTGAAGCGCTGGATCAGATGGTGCAAGCCGGTGAAGTCGAAGGCTACACGGCTTACTGGATAACCAATTGCTTTGTAGTTTATGGCACAAAGGGAGCGGTTGAGCAGCTTTCCGAACGTGCGGACGTTGACTATATTGAGTTGAATTTCAGAGCGGAGTTGGTTGAACCAATCCGCGAACGGCGCAACCCTGTGGATAGTGATGCGAACACACCACCCGTCGGCGTTGTGGCAATTCGCGCTCCGCAAGTGTGGTATGAACTTGGAATCACGGGCGCGGGTGCGATTGTCGGAGATCTCGACACGGGTTGCGACGGAACCCATCCTGCGCTAGCTGCGCGGTGGCGTGGCAATTTTGCGCCGGTTGCTGAGTGCTGGCGGGCGCCATATTCAGGGTCGCCAACTCCCACTGATGGAAATGGACATGGAACTCACACGTGCGGAACCATGGTCGGTGCGTGCCAGAGCGGAACGTTCGATACCACCGGCGTTGCTCCTGCTGCGCTATGGATCGCAGATGATGCTATTTCGGGAAGTATTGGACCTACACTGGATAACAATATCACGGACGCATTTCAGTGGATGGCAGATCCCGATGGGAATCCGAACACCATTAACGATGTGCCCGACGTGGTCAACAACAGTTGGGGAGTCTATTCCGGGTTCAGCGGCTATTCCGATTGTGATGCCCGCTGGAACAATGTCATTCTCGCCTGCGAAGTGGCCGGTGTGGTTTGCAATTTCTCGGCAGGCAATGAAGGCCCGGGCGCTCAGACTCATCGCAGCCCGGCCAATGCCGCCATTGACAGCGTGAGTTTCTTCTCGGTCGGCGCGGTTGACGCAAGCGGATCGTGGCCTTATCCCATTGCGAGTTTCTCATCTCGCGGGCCATCGGATTGCAACGTTTCGATCATTAAGCCCGAAGTTAGCGCTCCGGGAGTTAATGTGTATTCTTCCGTTCCGGGCGGCGGCTACGACGGAACATACGACGGCACTTCGATGGCCGGGCCACACATTGGCGGACTTGTCGCTCTGATGCGCTCTGCGAACCCCAACGCCGAGGTTCGCGTGATCAAATCTATCATCATGCGCACGGCTCGCGATTTGGGTACAGCCGGAGAAGACAACACCTTTGGTTTTGGATTCATTGACGCATACGCGGCGGTTTCGCAGATCATCACAGGCCAATTCGGGCGTGTGATGGGAATCGTGCGTAATGCATCCACAAATGCTCCCATTCAAGCGCTTGTCCAAGTTGTGGGAGGTCCGCAATCTTCGCAGGCAGATGGTTCAGGTAATTACAGCCTGATACTTCCCGGCGATTCAACCTATACTCTTAGGTATTCGCTCTATGGTTATACTTCACAGGATATTTCTGTGAACGTGGTGACTGATGACACGACCTTCCAGAACGTGAACTTGCAGCCACGACCGATTGTCTATCTGTTGAATGAGAACTTTGAGACAGGCGCTCCTAATTGGACACATAACTCGGCAGGCGGCTCATGGTTGGATCAGTGGCATATTTCGACGGAACGCGCTATGAATGGAACTCACTCCTACAAATGTGGCGATACTGGAACGGGCAACTATGCAAATCTGCTTGACGCGCGGCTGATGTCACCGACTCTGAACAACTTGCCGGCAGAGGCGAGACTGAGCTTCTACTTCCAGATTCAGGCAGAGCGTTCAACTGCGTACAACGATTCTGCTTACGACGGTGGCATTCTCGAAATTTCTGTGAATGGCGGAGCGTTTACACAAGTTACACCAACTCCGACCTACAATAAAACCTTCCGCTACACAAGCGGAAGCGGAAATCCTGTAACAGGACCGATGCCGGGTCTGCGTTGCTGGTCGGACAGTATTGTCACATGGACACGCGAGGAACTTGATCTCTCCACCTACACGGGATCCAATGTGCAGTTTAGATGGAGATTCGGCAGCGATGCTGGTACGGGCAAGGAAGGCTGGTATGTGGATAGCGTTGTCGTCACTGCCTTTGGCTCGGCAGCGCCAATCGTGCCGCTCGGTCTTGTAATCTACGTGAGCGGAACGGATGTGGTACTGACTTGGGCTGATGACTCAAACGTCGGCTATAAAATCTTCAGTGACATCGTTCCGGACGGCAGCTATGCGACTCTTGAAGGGACAACATCAGGCAACACATTTACGATTGTCGGTGGCGCTGCAATCCTGGACAAGAAATTCTATCAGGTTGTTGGCTGGGATGGAAATTGACGCGCTTGGAAAGACCATAAAACCCCACTTGAGGTTGGAGACCTATGAAATATAAACTACTTATCGTTGCAGCCTTTCTTTTGGCGGCAATATGCACGGCGCTGGCCCAATCCGAGTATCGCACTCACATGCTGGTCAAGGTGATGCCCGATTCCAAGGATAGATTAAGAGAACTGTACTCGTTCTCGCAACTGGATCTCGAAGCAGGCGAGACTTTTATGGAACCGTACCTGTACGCCTATCCGGAAGACCTTCTGCTCTTGCAGCGTGAGGGATTTGCATACGAAATTATTCATGAGAACGTGGAGCAGTTCTATGCAAGCCGTCTGGAATCCCCACTCGTGACCATGGGCGGATACCGTACGTACGCAGAAATCGTAACAACGCTGGACTCGATTCACACCGTGCATCCAACCATCACCACGGCGAAGTTCAGCATTGGCAACTCGCTTGAGGGACGGCCGATGTGGGTGATGAAGATCTCGGATAATCCGGAGGTGGACGAGAACGAAGCGGAAATCTTTTACAACTCTCTGATTCACGCCCGTGAGCCGGCAGGTATGGAGAACCTGATTTACTTCATGAACTACCTCACGCACAACTATGGCAGCAATGCAGAGGTGACGGATCTGGTTAATAATCGGGAGATGTATTTTCTGCCGTGCGTCAATCCTGATGGTTACGAATACAATCGCACGACAAATCCGACCGGCGGCGGCATGTGGCGCAAGAACCGGCGGAATAATGGCGATGGGAGCTACGGAGTTGATCTGAACCGCAACTTCGATGCGGCGTGGGGAATTGATGACAACGGTTCATCTCCAACTCCCAGCACTGAGACATATCGAGGGACTGCGCCGTTTTCCGAACCGGAAACTCAGCGCCTCCGTGACTTTATTAACTCACGAGAGTTTGTAACCGAGATTGACTATCACACGTACTCGAATCTTGTGCTCTATCCGTGGGGTACGAGCTACTACCCGCCACCAAGCGGCAATGGTTTGTGTCCGGACAATTCGACTTTCCAGATGATCGCCGATTCGATGGCGTACTTCATTCACACCGTCAACAGTGTGTGGTATTCGACGGGAACGGCTTGGCAACTGCTGTATGACGTAAACGGTGGATCCTTCGATTGGGAATACGGCGCTACAGTAGATCACTTCAAGGTCTTTGCAGTCACCACGGAGATTGGCGGTGCGAGCGACGGTTTCTGGCCAGCGCCAAGTCGGATAATACCATTAG
>JAGVEU010000138.1 GCA_020057985.1 Calditrichota bacterium
AAAGGGGAAATGAAACCTTTATGCAAATACTTGCGGCGGCCACTGGCCGCCGCTTTCTCTGAGTCGGCCAGAGGCCGACGGAAGTAATTAGAGCCTGCCTTTCAGCAACAAGTAGAAGACTTTCCTTCACACCCACAGGTTGGTTCAGTTCCAGCCACGATCCCCGCTAAGATTCCAGCCGCGCAGCCCACTCCTGCTCGTACTCGGATTGCCTCCGGCTCGCAATTCTTCGAACAGGCACCGCACTCCATACATGCCCCCCGATCAACCAGCACGGCTCGCTTATTCTGCATTTCGAAAACCGCATGTGGACAGACCATGACACATAGCCCGTGACATCGGGCTTCTTTTGTGCCCTTGATTAACCGTATGTTCAGTTCAGGTTTAAGCGAAGCAGCCTCCTGCTCGACTTGCATCCAGCATCTTTTCAATTCATAATTCATAATTCATAATTTCTAATTCTCAATGGTAGTGGAAATAATTACCTTGTCGGAATCGTCCCCGCCAGCGAAGTATATCTCCTCTCTGAACTCGAAACACAAATTACTCTGAAAAAAGCGCAAAGCAAGCTGCTTGAAGTGAAACAACGGGGTGGTGAAGAATGGCAGGAACTCAGACTCCGCCTGCTGGAAATGGAGCACGCGGACGCAACGAAATCGTAGGATCATATTTCTGCGGGTTCCGGCAAGTTTATCGGGTATTTCCAGAGCCAGACGTCTTGAATTTGCCAACCGAATTCCGTATACTTAGAGCAGAGTTTTTCATCCTTCATCCCTCATCCTTTCCCATGACTCATCCCCCACAACACGGCGAGATTTTCGCCAGTCCGTATCGAGCGCCGGTGCGGCCGCACATTCGCGATTTTGAAGAGTAAAACCGGCTCTATCAACGCTCTATTCAGGAACCGGAGCAGTTCTGGGCTGAGCAAGCCAAATCACTTTACTGGTACCATCCGTGGACCAAGGTGCTCGAAGCCGAATTCCACGACGGCGAAGTGACGTGGTTTCAGGGGGGGATGCTCAATGTCGCATTCAACTGTCTGGATCGGCATCTGCCCGAAAAGGCTGAAGACACGGCGATAATCTGGGAAGCCGACGAGCCCTCGGAAAGCCGCCACATCACCTATCGTGAGCTGAAGTGGGAGGCCGCGCGGTTGGGCAATGTGCTCAAGAACCTCGGCGTGCGCAAGGGAGATCGCGTGATTATTTACCTGCCCATGATTCCCGAGCTTGCGTACGCGATGCTGGCCTGCGCGCGAATCGGAGCCGTTCATTCGGTGGTGTTTGCGGGATTCTCTGCGACCTCATTGCGTGACCGTGTTTTGGACTGCGGAGCAACCGTGGTTATCACTGCCAATGAAGGTCGGCGCGGAGGGAAAGCCATTCCGCTGAAGGCAATTGTAGATGACGCGGTGACGGGAATTGATTCGGTCAAGAGCGTGCTGGTGGCGAAGCGGACGGCAACGGAAGTCCCAATGCACTTTGGCCGCGATATCTGGCTCGAAGAAGCCATGCTGAATGAGCGCGGCACCTGTCCCTGCGAATGGATGTCGGCGGAAGATCCGCTCTTTATTCTCTACACGTCCGGCTCGACGGGCAAACCCAAAGGACTTTTGCATACACAGGCGGGTTATCTGCTCTATGCCTCACTCACGCATAAGATTGTCTTTGATTATCATCCGGGAGACATCTACGCTTGTGTGGCTGACGTGGGCTGGATCACGGGCCACAGCTATATTATCTACGGGCCGCTGTGCAATGGCGCCACAACGCTGATGTTCGAGTCTACTCCGCTCTATCCTAATCCGGGGCGGTACTGGGATCTCGTAGAGCGGCATCGTGTCAACAGTTTTTACACATCCCCCACCGCCATTCGTTCGCTGGCTCGCGAAGGTAACGAGTGGGTTAAGAAATATGACCGTTCGAGTTTACGGATTCTCGGCACCGTCGGCGAGCCGATCAATCCCGAAGCGTGGAAGTGGTATTTTGATGTCGTGGGTGAGGGAAAATGCCCCGTGGTGGATACCTGGTGGCAGACAGAGACCGGCGGTATTATGGTTACTCCCTTACCGGGAGTCACGGCGCTCAAACCGGGTTCTGCGACACTGCCGTTCTTTGGTGTGTCTCTTTCTGTGACAGACGAAAATGGCAATTGTATGCAAGGCAATGGCATCGCCGGACACCTGTGTATTGAGCGACCCTGGCCGGGAATGGCACGCACGATTCACGGCGATCACAAGCGCTTCCGCGAGATGTATTTCGTTCAGTACAAAGGAAAATACTTCACGGGCGACGGCTGCCGCCGCGATGAAGACGGCTACTATTGGATTACCGGACGAGTGGATGATGTGATCAACGTTGCCGGTCACCGGTTGGGAACTGCTGAAATCGAGAGTTCGCTGGCGGGGAATCATCTTGTCGCCGAAGCTGCGGTCGTCGGTATTCCGCACGAGATCAAGGGAACCGCGATCTTTGCCTTCATTGTGCCTCAGAAAGAAGCCGAACGAATGACCCGCGAAGAACTGATGGGCGCCTTGAAAGAACACGTCCGCCATGACATCAGTCCGATTGCGTCGCCGGAGCAGGTGCTGTCCGTGCCGGCGCTGCCCAAAACACGTTCAGGAAAAATCATGCGCCGCATTCTGAGCAAAATCGCCGTTGGGAATTACACCGAACTCGGCAATGTGACCACCCTGCAAGATCCGGCAGTGGTGGAACAGATTATTGCAGAGCACAAAAAACTGGGGTGATAGAAAGCGCGACTTCAAGGAATTGCAAGATACGTAAGAGAGGCGCTGCGGTGCCTCTTTTGCGTATCATTGTGGAGCGACAGTGCTTCCCGAAACTGGGTTGCGATCACAGATTTCATGGGACGCGGAGCAGCACCGAGGACGGTACTGCCAAGTAATGGCAGGGCTCGCCGAGCAACATCGCAACCTACTTTCGGGAATACTATAAATTGTCAAGACCCCCCTGTTCAAGCGGGCAGCCACTCGGAGATTGACTCTACGATAGGGTCATTTGAACTTCAATTTAATCCTTTTCGAGAGGACTCCTGTTTTTAAGCGGCAACTATTTTCGTTTTGCAGAATGCAAATCCGTTTTTGCGATTCAATTATTTCACATGGAAGTGGGTCTATCGAAATTTTCAACCCCTTGATTTCCGATCTCCTTGGCCGGTATGAATCACATTGCACAGAGAACACCTCTTATGACAGTTTCATCCTATGCCTGAGCGTTGCAAAGGGGTACCTCTCCGACGTATATTATTGCAGTCAGGTTGAGTTGGAAAGTTACGCATGTCAATCATAGGAGAAGAGAAAGATGTGGAAGTTGAGAGTTGTTCTTTTGGCGCTGGGAATCATGGCGTTGATGAGTCTTCAAACTCAGGTTGCCCACGCCTGGTGCACCCCCCGCATACTACATTGTGGAGACGTGATTGATTCCAGCACGGTAATCGGTCATGACGACGTCAGCCTCTTTAACTGCACGGGAACCACGAATTTCAGCGGCAAGGCTCATGTTTACAAAATTCAGCATGCCGGCGACTCGCTCTGGATTCGCCTCGACTGGAATGGAGATGCTGCTCACGAACTTGGCGTGTTTGTGCTGACGACATGCAACCGGAATGCATGCATAGCTTATGATCCCCATACTCTGGACCTGAATCTGTCAGCAGCATATTATTGGATCATTGTGGACAGCCGCACGGATATTGGAACAGACTATCAACTCTCGATTTTCTGCGGCGATCTTCCCCTGCCTGTTGAACTTGTCTCCTTCACTGCAGTCAGCGGTGCGGGCGGAGTCCAGCTGGCGTGGAACACTGTTAGTGAAACGGAAAACAGCGGTTTCCACGTCGAGCGGCAGAATGAAAACGAAGAA
>JAGVEU010000427.1 GCA_020057985.1 Calditrichota bacterium
CAACGCGACGTCGCAAAACGGCGCTCTGAGTCCGGGCGTTCCCGATCGCAGCAAACTCGATTTCAGCTACAGCATCTTCTGGGACAACGGAACCATTGAGACCATTGATCCTTCGACGGGAGTTGGAATCGGCGACGGTCACTTTGAAGTCGCTTCATCCGAGTATGACTCCATGAACTGCCAACCGTCGGCGACCTTCCCGGTCAACTCCATTCATATCGCAGCGCCGGTCGGATGGACTCAGAATGCCTTCCGCTTCAATGGCTGCGGATATGTCGGCCAGAATTCCAGCAACCGCGTGGCGAATCCCTTACTTGTCAATCCGGCGGGCTACCCGACTTTCGACGGCCATCCGCAGGTTGGTTCCCCCGCCTACAGTGGAGCGGCTCCGACTCTTCCCGCGAGTCTGCCGGTGGTCCCGTATCTCGGTTGCTTCAGCAGTCCTAATGACAACTGGCTGGATGGCTGGACCGCATATCCGGCAAACTAAATTTTGTGCCCATACAGTAGATGGGCAGCCTGTTCGCCCTACACAAACAGAAACTGAGCAAACTCCTTTCTTTGGCTGGAGCAAGACCATGACAAGAATACGAAACCACGATGTGTTGCCAGTTTCCAAGAATGCTCGGCGGAACATTTGCTGAAGGGTTGGACAGCTTTCATGATGGCAGGAGCTTGTATGCTCCTGCTTTCGTGCATCAAAACTCAGAGTACGGAGACGCCACCGCGCACTGCAAACGGTGTGCTCGGCACATCCTACTCTTCAGCCAATAACTTGGCAACCGCAGCGCTAAAAGCGATTGCCGATAGCAGCAGCAGCGAGTTAGCCGCCCTGCTGGTCACGAAGGATATCTATCGCGATGTGATCTGGAAGACGCTCCCCGCCGAAGAGATCGGAAACATGTCCGTAGAAATGGCGTGGGAGTGGGTTGCGCGGGATTCGGAGAAGGCCATCCGCCGGATTCTGCTCGATTATGGCGGAAAGAAACTTACGCTGAAGAGAGTCTATGAGCAACACGAGACCAAATTCTATCCGGCCATGCGCATCATTCGTGGGCTGCGGATAGTCGCTGAAGATCCGTCCGGTGAGCTAATTGATCTCAAGTTACTCAATGTGGTTGCCGAAGTAGACGGACTTTATAAGGCGATTGCCTTTGACACCTGAAACACCGGTCAACATCTCCAAGCAGGACTCAATGCTCTACCCCAATCCAAACATGGCGGCCAGCGTGAACCAGCAGACAAGCACGAGTCCGCGCAAGGCAACAATCCTTGTCGTAGATGACGAAGCGGATCTCTGCGAACTTATCCGATACAACCTTGCGCGCGAAGGATATGGCGTGGTCTGTGTGGACTCCGGCGAACGGGCGATTGAGGTCATCGGTGAAGAGGCGCCCGATCTCGTAATTTTAGATGTGATGTTACCCGGACTTGACGGCCTTGAGGTCTGCCGGCGTCTGAAATTCACAGCCAAAACCAGTAACTTACCGGTCATTATGCTAACTGCAAAATCCGAAGAAGTGGATATTGTCACCGGGCTCGAGTGCGGCGCTGATGACTATCTCACGAAGCCTTTCAGTCTACGGGTTCTGCTGGCTCGCGTTCGAGCGTTGTTGCGGCAGAATCGTCAGATGGAACAGACTGGACAGAACATCCTGCAATTCGGTGATCTTAGCATTGATCCCGAACGGCATGAAGTTCGAGTAGGTGAGACGCTCGCCGATTTGACTATTACCGAATATCGAATCCTGCTGACGTTAGCGCGGCGGCCCGGCTGGGTTTTCTCAAGACAGCAGATCGTGGCTTCTGCCCGTCGCGACAACGCTGTCGTTACCTCCCGCTCCGTGGACGTTCATGTGATGCGGCTCCGCACCAAACTCGGTTTGAGCGGCGACAAAGTTGAGACTGTCCGGGGAGTCGGCTACTGCTTCCGTTCCGATATTGAATAACTGTATGAATAGCAAGAGAGAAACAAGATGAAAAACACACAGCCTATCGTGGCAACTCGCGCATTCGAGTTCTTCGTGTCCTTGTGCGCCACAATCTACTATGCAGCCATCGCAGTGATCAGTCTGGTCATTCAGTTGCCCTCAGTGCTTTACCGGTTGAATCAAAAGAAGTTCGCAGAACCCGAACAGCAGACGCGACCGCTCGTTGCTGAAGGTTAAGTAAATCCACCCCCTTTGTGTTTCCCCCACTACGTGGAGGAAAGCGGATACGGAAAATTTCAAAGCGGGCGATCCATTTGGGTCACCCGTTTCACATCTCTTCTCCCCCCAACTTGATTCACTATTGTCTTAATGTATGTTGAGAAAAATGAGTCACTTGGAAAGGCCACCGAGTGATGCCCAGAGCGACGTTCATTTCGTGTTTCCTGTTCCGTCGGCCATTCGGGTCGGCTGCAAGCAGCCGATCCCGCAGGCAAAATCCTTGTGAAACCACTTCACAAATCATTGAGACAGTAGTGAACTTGATTGGGGGGTAGATGGGATGAATGAAAAACTTGCGACGGACAGATTGTTTCAGAATTACCTCATGGTATTGTCGCCAGCAAGCGAAGCCAACATCCAGAAGCGCCCCCCACGCAGAGTCGCATGCTCTCGATGCCCGCATTACAGCAACTCCTTGTATCACAACATGTTACAAGTTTAATGAAGATCCGCAGCCATTTGTCAAGAGGCACATTCAGACAGCATCGAAAGGCTCATCTTGACTTTCTGTCTGAATTTGGATAGCTTAGGGTTCGCTCCCAAGAATCGAATCAGGCGACTCTGCCTGATACCCACTTCATAAACTAACGGAAAGGAAAACCCAACCATGTGTTGTGACTGCGAAAACAACGAAGACCTCATCTCTCTCGCCCTCGGCGACGAGGTGCCCGATTTCACGATTAAGACTTACGAACCCACCAAAGGCGACTTCGGCGAATTTACTTTGGCAAAGACAATGGAGGCCAAGCGATGGACCATTCTCTTCTTCTACCCCGGTGACTTCACCTTTGTCTGAGCGACGGAATTTGCTGCTCTGGCAGAGCAGCATGAGCGGTTTTCCCGCATGGGAGCCGACCTTGTTACCGTTAGTGTAGATAGTATCGAAGTTCACCTCGCCTGGCAGCGCCACGAAGTCGGACTCAAGAATGTCAAGTATTCCATGGGCTCCGACCAAAGCGGAGCGGTCTCGCAGATGTTCGGTGTGTACGATGACGAAGCCGGCAAGTGTCTGCGAGGCTCGTTCATTATAAGCCCCGAAGGCAAGCTGCTATCCAGCGAAATGAATTACGGCGATGTGGGCCGCAACATTGACGAACTCATGCGCAAGTTCAAAGCCTACCTGCACGTCTCCAAGCATCCGGTCAAAGCCTGCCCTTCTAAATGGAAAGACGAAGGCGACGCCACCCTCGAACCCGGCGCCAAGCTGGTAGGAAAAGTATTCAAAGAAGACGGGACATACTAAGAAACTCGTAGTGCCGCACTACTGTGCAATCTTTTCCGCCGAGCGGGGTGCCCTCTACTCGCGGCGGCATGTGTCCACACTCCTCACATGCCCCATCACTCGCGTAATCCGAGCGGGGCACGTGAAGACTCAAGACACGTGCCGCCGCGAGAAACACTCCTAACTAACTAGAAACGGCACTAGGCGTGTTTCTATATGGCAGTTACGTACAGCGCACATTCGTGGATTACAAGGAGGTGTTCGCAGACAGAGATGGTAACATTTACTACTGGCGAACAGGAAGGCGGTAGCATTCTTTCCGATATCAGTCGCCTGAGCCAACCGAGGCATTCTTTTCTATATCGGAGAGTTTTGAATTTTGAGGTAGATTCGGTCCGATGCGACTGTCATCAACTCTGGGTCTTCATTTGGCTTACCCATAACAACCAGGAAATGTTGTGAATACTGAGCACCGTGAGGTTCACTCAGATGGCGTGTATATCGAGAATGAAATCGACTTGTTCGATGAGCACTTTGATCTTGCTTGTGAAGAAATTAGTGCCGTAATCCGGTGATGGGTATGCATAGTTGCTCGCATATCCATCATTAATCACATTCTGGATAACTGGCCAATAATGTAGGCTAAGAGTTTGAGGCTATCAAGGTGCACGCTGAAACGGCATTTTCATCTCGCAAATTAAGCAAGAGCTATCACCGTCATATCGAAGATGGCCATATTCGGCAATTATTGGGTCACAGCAGGAATGTGCCTTTCCAGCCGACAGTGTATGCCATATCTAATGCATTTAATTGCCACAGAAAGAGAGTGTCAACGATGACATTATTAACACGTCTGGTTATTGTAACTGGGGTTCTTGCGATTACAAGTTCCGGCATGTGCAGGACCATCTCACCAGTGCAACAGTCAAACCCAAACCTATCGTTTTCGGATTTCATCAATGGAATTCAAGGAGTAACATTGCTATTGAGCTACAAGGACTCCTTAGTGCCGCCGCGGGATAGTGAAATTGGAATGCCAGCCGCAGGTGTATTCTGGAACAAAGTCAGCGAGTTCTTCTACAACAAAGGAATCGCATGCGCGCAGAGCAAAAGTCAAGCGAGAAAACTCCTTGAATCCAGCAGCTCGATCTGTGATATTGCAGATGTAGCGATCTCGTTTTACCTAAGCACAGACGAAAGGACCATCGGAAAGATTTCGGTCACGTTTAGAAGCTGCAATGGGGATGGATTTCTGTTTGCCATACCGACTCATGTAAAAGTCAGCGAACAAGTGATCGAGAAGCCATACCAGCAGTTGGCAGACATCTTTGTCAAAGAATTTCATTTCGATCATGTCTATGATCGGAATCGCAGAGTGAAACTTCCTGACATTCCAGCGACGGCATAAACGACTGGGAAGTTGGCTCAAGAGGCGATAGACAGGGTTCAAGGTGACATTCTCGCGGGAGTTTATGAGAAGGTGTCGGGTGAAGCCAGTGTTGGGAAATACGAAGTCGCAATTGTGCCAGATTCATCGGATAGCAGGCGTTACAATATTGTATACTTATCGGGAAGTGCTAACTCTGACGATTGGGTGGCAGGTGAGCTGAAAGGCACGCTTCGGCTGACAGGCGATCCAAGTCGCTACCTTGTTAGTTGGTACAATGCGAACAAGACTGAAGGTGGAATCTATGCTAACCTTACACAACAAGGCTACATAGATTTCGAGTTTGGACCCGAAACCATAGAGAGATATGTTCGAACATATCCCACTTCTCTCCCGCGCGTCAAGTCGGACGCTCCGAAAACGGCGGTGGTTCCGGAAGAGCAGAATGAACACGAGACAGAGCTTGTATCGGGAAGCGGTTTCATGATTAGTTCCGACGGTTATGTGGTAACCAATGCTCACGTTGTTAACAACGCGTCAGCTATTCGAGTGATGTTGGCGGAAACCAATGGAAAAACTATGTATCGTGCGAAGGCAGTACAGGTTGATAAATCAAACGATTTGGCAGTACTGGTCATAACCGATTCGGCATTCACCCCAAGGCCCGTACCACCATTCGTCATGCGCCGGTCGTTGGCTCAAACTGGCGAGAAAGTATTCACCATGGGATACCCAATGGTTAACTATATGGGAGAGGATGTGAAAGTTACGGATGGAATAGTGAGTTCGACGAGTGGATATGGAGGCGATGTCACGGCATATCAGATTTCCGCTCCAATTCAGCAAGGGTGTAGCGGATCACCCTTGTTTGACAAAGACGGGAACGTTGTAGGAGTGATTAACGCTCTAATTTCTGCCGGTGTGGTTGAAAACGTAGGCTATGCAGTAAAAAGTAGCTACTTGCTCAATCTACTGGACATGTTTCCAACTCGGACATGGGAAGATAATTCGGGTAAGCTCAAGGGAATGAGTTTGCCTTTTCAGGTTCACGCGCTACAGCCTTACATAGCTTTGATATTCGTCTTGCGGCCATAAAGAAAATATTGAAGCGATGAGCGGCGAAGATAAATCCCGGAAAAGTGGCACTGAGCGACAGCACTACGTTCCGCAGTTTCTTTTGCGTCAATTTGCTGCGACCACTAATGGTCGAGTTCACGTGTATGACATGATCCGCGGAATCAGCTTTCAAAGTGGGAGCCGCGCCGTCGGAGCGGAACGAGATTTCTACGTATTTACGATCGGCACCGATTCTTGGACAGTAGATCCAAGTCTCACTGCGCTTGAGGGGATGACCAGCCCGATTGTCAGAAAGATCGTGGATGCAAGAAGCACGGCATATCTGACCGATGATGAGCGAACGGTCATTGCGGGTTTCATGGCCGTGCAGCTTGTGAGAACAAACAAGTACCGCTCTGTCATTGACGCAGGAGCCAAACAAGTCAATGAACTAACCCGTCGTATGCTGCGCATTCACGGACGTGAGGATGGAGAACCTGCCATCAATGCTGAAAATGTTAAGCGTACAGCAATTGAGCTAACGAGTAACGCTGGTCAATATGGGCCATTGTTGAGGGATAGACCTTGGATCCTGTTTGAAGCGCCAAAATCTTGTCCCTTCTACCTTTCAGACAATCCTGTTGTGCTACAGAATTGGAACGATTTCGGTCCTTATGGGAATCTTGGGCTATTGAGTCCAGGAATTCAAGTCTATTGTCCGCTTAGTCCCACTTTGATGTTAGGCATTGTTGATCCGAGTGTACGTGGCCAAATAAGCCAAGTATGCGATGCCTTTTGTGGAGCTTTCACCTCTGGGAATGCTGTGCGTCTCGATGCTCGCAGTGTCGAAAGCTATAATGAGCTGTTTGCAGATTGGTCGTCGAGATTTGTCTTTTCATCAATAAGTGAGTTTAGGATTGCAGAGAAGGTCAGACAGGAGCGACTCAAGACAGATTCCGGCACATATGAAACAGATTGGCTATAAATCAAAAACCGCACGATGCTGGCCAATATCTTGTTCTCTTGAATGCGTTTTCGACCGATCTGACCATCCGAGGGTTGGCACTGCGACGGAGTCTACAGTTTTCTGGACTCCGCGAATGTCGGATCATTCACTCATGCGAATATTCTGGCAACATCACCGCTGAAATTCTACTATGTGACCGCGAAGTACCTCGG
>JAGVEU010000274.1 GCA_020057985.1 Calditrichota bacterium
CTTTGCCATCCGGTCCGACGACGCGCACTTTGCCGTCATAGAAGTTCACGTGATTCAGTTCATCCACGAGACCCATATTATAGGTTTTGTGAGCATAAGTGTCGGAGAGAATCAGGTCTACATAAGCCTTGTTCGCCAGCACGATATCGTTCAAAACCTTGACGGTGAACCTGGCAAACTCCACCATTTGCTCACCGAGCTTGATAATTTCTTGCTGCTCTTCCTTGGTCACGCGCTTGGACATGCCGCCGGGAATTGCGGTGACAGGATGCACTTTTTTTCCGCCGATGATTTCGATAATCCGTTGGCCGGCAGCGCGCTGAGCGATAACTTTCTTACCGACATCAACTCCGACTTTGGCAATGACGCCGAGGATATTGCGTTCTCCGGGAGGTGCGTCGGGGCCGCAGACGAAATCGGGGCCTCCGAGGGCATAGAAGTGTGTGGTATGATCTCCGGCGTAGAAGGCATTATAGACGAGATTGCGCAATTTGAGTGCCGCCGGCGGGATTGTTGCTCCATAGACTGCGTCCGCGGCTTTGGCGGCGGCCATGTGGTGAGCGTCAGGACAGACACCGCAGATACGGGTTGTGATCCGAGCCATTTCTTCAACAGGGCGACCCTGACAGAACTTTTCGAAGCCGCGCAATTCCGGAATCTGAAAATAGCAATTGGCTAACTCACCGTCATCTTTGACAAAGAGATGGATCTTGCCGTGCCCTTCGAGGCGGGTGATGGGATCTATGACAATACTCTTCATACTTGTGCCCTTCTCAAAATCGAATCCGGCAAGCTAAAGCGATAGAATGTGCCTGCCGGATCCACAATCTGTCCAATAATCTGCTCGATTTCTTCCGGGTCGGTGGAATCAATGACGCTGGCCAATGCAGAGACCATTTTTGCCCCTTGGTCGTGAATATTGATTGGCTTGCCGTAGCAACCCCGACAAGGCACATTTGCAGACACACATTTGGCGCCACAACCGGAGCGAGTAGCGGGGCCAAGACAGACCATTCCTTGTTCCATCAGGCAAAGATTCGGGTCGGGGATAATCTCAAACGGACGAACGAATTTGGTAATCTTCTTGATGTTACGCTCACGCTTGCACTCGTCACAGCAACTCTTGTCCGTTGCGCCGAGGACGGTTCCTTTGGGCGGGAGCGGTTTGCTGTTGGAGAGAATATCAATCACTGCTTCCACAACCGCGGCAATTTGATTGGATTGCGGGGGACAACCGGGAATAATGTAGTCCACGTCCACGACCTGTGGGAGCGTGCGAACCGTGTTCCACAGATATGGGATGGTGATTTCGCCTTCCGGAACCTTGGTCTTGGGTTGCGGCATCACTCCATTCGGATTATCCGTGGAAGGAGATTTGATGTAGGCGTATTCCATGATGGACTGCTTGTCATAAAAATTGGCAAGCCCCGGAATACAGCCATCCGACGCACAACTGCCAAAAGCGCACAGCACAACGGACTTTTGTCTCAGCAGTTTGGCAATGTGGAAATTCTCATCGCTGCGAATGGCCCCGTTGAAGAGCGTGAGAGTAATAGATTTATCCGGCATTGCCTCGACATCAGCATACTTGAAATCCGCGATGCAAGGCCAGAACGCGAGATCAAAGAAGTTCGCCACATCGAGAATCTTGTCTTCGATGTCGAGAATAGCGATATCACATCCGCCGCAGGATGCAGCCCAGTAAACGGCGAGTTTAGGTTTAGTCATGGTTTCTCCTAACGGGTAGCGACGGGTTGATTTTCCAGAGCGTGCGCAACATTGCCATTGTCACTTGGATCAGACTGCTCTGGATCGAAGGCCCAATCGCTCAGCTTGAACGGGCCGAGTGCGCGAATTTGCTCGGTATATTCCGTGACCACCTGCTGAAAGCGATTGCCTTCAGAGGCGGATACCCATTCGAGCCTTACACGCTTGGGATCTATACCTATTCCTTTGAGCAGGAGTTTGGTAAGCGGTATTCGACGCATGCATTTATAGTTGCCTTCTACATAATGGCAATCCCCCGGATGGCAACCGCAGATGAGTACGGCGTCGGCACCGGAACGGAAAGCACCGAGAATAAAACCGGGATCTACGCGGCCACTGCACATGACGCGGACACTCATGAGATTGGCGGGATATTTCAGACGGGCAGTTCCGGCCAGATCGGCGCCGGTGTAGCTGCACCAATTGCAGAGAATGCCAAGGATTTTGGGTTCAAAACTCATGCCAGAATTCCTTCAATTTGAGCGTAAATCTGTTCGTCTGTGAAGTGACGTGCGACGATCGCTCCGCTCGGGCAGGCGGCGACGCAGGTGCCACAGGCCTTGCACAAAGCGGAGTTTACAGTGCTTATTTTCTTGAGTTCATCATAGCTAATGGCCGTATATGGGCAGAGATCGTTGCAGATTTTGCAGCCCGAACAGAATTCTTCGCGAATCACGGCATAAGCCGCGTCCATCATGATTTCGCCCTTGCTCATCAGTTTCATCGCCTGCGCGGCGGCAGCGCCGGCCTGAGCCACTGTGTCAGGGATGTCCTTGGCTCCTTGGCACACTCCGGCAAGGAAAACGCCGTCCGTGGTGGTGGAAACAGGCGCGAGCTTCGGATGCGCTTCAATGAACCAACCGTCTGCGCCCATGGAAATGTTCAATTTGCGGGCAATGTCAGAAGCATCCTTCCGAGCCTCGAGCGCTGTGCATAGGATTACCATGTCCACCGGAATCTCGCGGAACTTGCTAATGAGAGTGTCTTCACAGCGCACAAGTAGATCGCCTTCATCGGCGCGCTTATGCTTGGTAGGAACAACTTCCGCGCCCTTGCCACGAATGACATGGACGCCTTCATCAAGAATGCGCTGATAGAATTCCTCATAGCCTTTGCCGAAACTGCGCATGTCAATATAAAGTTGGTAAATCTCAGCCGAAGTCTTCTCCGTGACAAGATGGGCGAACTTGAGTGCATACATGCAGCAAACCCGACTGCAATATTTGTGATAATTTTGATCACGGCTGCCGATGCAATGAAGGATGGCAATACTACGTGGCTCCTTGCCGTTCTCCATCACAATTTTGCCTCCGGTCGGACTGCCCGCGCTGTTCATCTGCTCGAATTCGATGGCGCTGATAACATTTGGATACTTGCCGTAACCGAACTGGAGCATGGGAGTTGGGTCGAAATCCTGAAATCCCGTCGCGACGATGACGGCGCCTACATCAAACTCTTCGAACTCATCCTGATCGTCAAAATGGATGCATTCCTTGGGGCATACTTTGGCACACAACATACAGCCACCCGTTTTCATGTGGATGCACTGATTAGTGTGGATGCGCGGAACGTTCGGGACTGCCTGCCGGAATGGAATCGTGATGGCGGCGTTAGGTCCCAGCAGCAGTTCTGAATGCAGAATGCGGCCTTCAATGTCTGTCATTTTAATATGACCCGTCGGGCAGTAACGGGCACAAGCGCCACACAGGATGCAGTCCTCGCTCTCAAGATGGAACGGCGTGGTGATTTCTCGATCTACACCGCGATTGCCGAATGCCAGAGCATGGGCTCCCACGACTTCATCGCAAATGCGCACGCACAGCCCGCATTTGATGCAGGTGTCCGTCCCGTACCCCCAGCGGGGTTCAGTTATGCCCAAATCATCTGCGAGCTTCTGCAGAACCGGAACCGGTTTGGACTGGCTTAACAACAGTTCAAGATTCATCCGGCGCGCATTCAAAACGCGGGGAGTATTCGTATGGACATGCAGCCCTTCCCAGACCGGATAGTTGCACGCGGTGACCACCTTGGTCCAGCCGCGTTCGTTGCGGGCTTCCACCGCACAAATCCGGCAGGCAGCATACGGCACCATGTGCGGATAGTAGCACAGCGTCGGAATTTCAATCCCCACTTCCTTTGCCGCTTGAAGGATATACGTTCCTTCCTCTGCTTGAAGGGAATGACCGTCTATAACGATATTGATTTTTGGCATGTTCATGTCTCCTATGCGACAGCAGCCGTTTGTTGCGCGGTTTTCTTTTGCGGGGGCTTCCACAGGGCTTTCGCCTTCACTTGCACGGCCTCTCCCGCGCCGCGTTTGACGCGCTGAATACTGTCGAACCTGCACACCTGATAGCACGCGCCGCACTGTATGCACTTGCTCTGATCAATAACATGCAGTTCTTTCAACTTACCCGTTATGGCATCCGTGGGACAGGGTTCCAGGCAGACATGACACCCTGTACAGGTTTCGTCAATGGTGTGCGAGACCAGTTCTTTGCAGGTTCCTGCCGGACACCGTTTGTCCACGATGTGGGCGAGGTATTCCTGTCGGAAGTAGCGTAGCGTGGAGAGCACCGGATTCGGGGCACTCCCGCCGAGCTGGCACAGACTGGTGTCAATCATCACTTGAGACATTTCCTCGAGCGTATCAATGTCCTTCATTTCCCCTTTACCCTCGCAGATCCGGTTTAGGATCTGGAGCATCGTCCGCAGGCCTTCGCGGCAAGGAATGCACTTCCCGCAACTTTCCTCCTGCAGGAAGTTGATGAAGTAACGGGCGACGTCCACCATGCAGGAGTCCTGATCCATGACGATCATGCCGCCTGATCCCATCATGGAACCGGCCTTCGTTAGTTCGTCAAAATCCACCGGAAGGTCCAGCAGATTCAAGGCTTCTTCATCTTCCCGGACATCTCCGTGAGCCACCAGACTCTCGTGAATGTCCGGCTCGGAGGTTTCGACAATCAGCGTCCCACCGGAAGGTCCACCGGTTTGCACGGCTTTGAACGCCTTTTTTCCTGGAACGCCGCCACCGATATCATAGAGGATTTCCCGCAGGGTGATTCCCATGGGAACTTCTACCAGACCGGTGTTGTTGACCTTTCCAGTCAATGCGAAAATCTTCGTCCCTTTTGATCCGGCGGTTCCGATCTGTGAATACCAATTCGCGCCCTTGTCAATGATCAAAGGCACATTCGCCCACGTTTCCACATTGTTCAGAGTGGAAGGCTTCTCCCATAGACCCGCATCCACCGTGTGGATATACTTCGCGCGCGGTTCGCCGATTTTGCCTTCGAGGGAGGCCATCAGCGCCGTGGATTCCCCGCAAACGAATGCGCCGCCACCGCGGGAAACCTGAAGATCAAAGTCGAATCCTGTTCCGAGAATATTCTTGCCCAACAGTCCGTAATCCCGGGCTTGATCAATCGCAATCATTAGATTCTTCACGGCCAGCGGATACTCGTTTCGAACATAGACAAATCCTTCTTCGCAGCCAATAGCATACGCTCCGATCACCATTCCTTCGATGACCAGATGTGGATTGCCTTCGAGCAGGGCGCGATCCATGAATGCGCCGGGATCCCCTTCATCGGCATTGCAGATGACATATTTCGGATCACCCTTGGATTTGCGGCATGAAGCCCACTTCTTGCCGGTGAGAAATCCACCGCCGCCCCGCCCGCGCAATCCGGATTTCTTGATCTCCTCCACGATGGCTTCAGCAGTCATAGCGCTCAGGGCTTTCGCCATGGACCGGTACCCGCCAAGGACGATAAAATCATGGATGGACGTCGGATCGAGGAAATTGTTCATCCCCAGTAGAAGCCGCATTTGCTTCCGGTAGAAAGGGATGTCTTTTTCATGAATGATGCCTTGCTTAGTCAGCGGATCTTTGTAGATCAGCTTGTTCACGACATGGCCGCCCTTGATGGTTTGATCCACAATGAGCTTGGCGTCGGCGGGCTTCACCTTCTGATAGAAGATTCCTTCCGGATAGACGACGACCAGCGGACCGCGTTCACAAAATCCCGGACAGCCGGTAATTTTCAGTTCGACCTCTTCCTCCAAGCGGCTTTCTTTGAGCGCTGCTTTCAGCGCACTCACCACTCCCTTGCACCCGCAAGCCAGACAGCCGGTGCCGCCGCAGACGCTTAGAATCGTCCGCCCATTGTCCCGTTCTTTGACAAGCTGTTCCTTCAGCCGCAACAGATCATCCGGCGAAGTCAGTTTGCTGATACTCATAGTTCCACCTCTTCCTCTTGCGGGCGCAACTCTCCTGTCTGAAGCTGATGAACCAACCGATCCATTTTTGTGACGGTAATCAGTCCATGGTAATCCTCGTCCACTGTTACCAGAGGACCGAGCGCACATGCTCCCATGCAGTTAACGGTTTCAAGACTGATCTCCCCGTCGGCAGTAGTTCCGCCCGGATCCACTTTCAGTTTACGCTTCAAGTAGTCCACAATCACCGTCGCCTGCCGTACGTGACAGGCGGTGCCAGTGCACACGCAGATGTGATGCTTGCCCTTGGGAGTCAGGCTGAAGGTTTTGTAAAACGTGGCGACCCCGTAGATCTGTGCGATAGGCAAGGTCATTTTCTGCGCGACAAGTTTCAAGGCGTCCATCGGCAGATAATGAAAGTGTTTTTGAACATCCTGCAAGACCATGATCAGAGCGGTCGGCTTGGCTTCGTAGCGGTTAATAATGGCGCTGATGACGTGGTCAAGATTATATCCATTGTTCAGCGGGTGACTCATGCCTGCTAGTGCCGTTTCAAGAAAGGTTGACTCGAATGTCTCTATGTCGCGCGGTTGGTTTTTGGGGTAGCTGATTTCGATACGC
>JAGVEU010000007.1 GCA_020057985.1 Calditrichota bacterium
AAACACAAAATGAACGCCCCTCTTAGCATTACTCTGTGGTCCGTCTAACTGGCTCATTTTTCTCAACATACATTTAGACAGTACTGAAGCAAGTTGGGGGGTGGAATTGCGTAATCTCTCGTTTCGGTAATACATTCTCATTTCGCGTCATGGAATTCACTATCAACAGGAGGAAAGGTTAATGAAGAAGTTCGTATGGATTTTCTTAGCTCTGGCGGCGTTGGCCATTAATTCACTGGCCGGCGTAACACCGGAGTATGCAGCGTGGAAGGCTGCGCAAGTTTCGACTCCACAGGCGGACTTGCAGTATGTTCTCAACGCCAAAGCCGCTGGAACACTGGATAACAATGATCCGGTGTATCTGCGCGTTCTGGCACAAGCACGTGCAAGCGGAATGCGTGCAAGCAGCAATCCGCTCGATCAAGGCAACGATGCTTGCCCCGCCACGGTGGTCCCTGGTGTTCCGTACAACGACACGGGGACAACATGTGGCTACCTCGATGATTATCAGACCTGCTACAACACCGCACCCGATGTGATCTATGAGTTCACGCCCACGGTTACTACCTTGTATCATGTCTCCCTGTGTGCCGGAACAAGCTATGACAGCAAGCTGGAGGTTCGCTCTGGCGGTCTCTGCCCGGGCAGCTTTCAGGAGTGCTGCAACGACGACTACTGCGGATTGCAATCCCAATGCGACGTGATCTTGACTGCGAGCGTGACGTACTACATTATTGTTGACGGCTACTCTAGCTACTGTGGCAACTATGTTCTTGATATCTGGCAGGATGCCCCGCCGCCTGTTGGGCGCTGCTGCTATAGCGGCACACAGTGTGTGGACAATGTCACGCAAGCGTATTGCGATGGTCTGTTTGGGACTTGGACAGAAGGCGAGACTTGCGCGAATGCATGTCCTCTGCCGCCGGGCGGACCACTCTGTAATGCACTTGTTTGCGTGCAAATGGATGGTGACGGAGATTTCAACATCGGCACACCCGACAACCGAAGCCTCTTGTACTACTACCCGTCATCCCCGTGGAGCACCGATATTCGGGTACTCGTGGATGGTCTGGTCTACAATCTGGACTCGCCTGGGAATGGCTGCAATGGATCGGCCACATTCATTAGCCAGAGTAATGACGGCGTCAGTCTGACTGCAAACTACACGCTGCTCGGATTTCTTGCAATTCAGGTCACTCATACGCCGGTGATGTTCACGGGCACGACCGGAGCAATTCTGACCAGAGTTGTCGTGACCAATCTTGATGGCACCCATCACGAGATTGGAATCTTGTACGAATATGATACGACAGTGGATGGCGACGATGCCGCTGAACTGTACCTGGGGCCGAACCACCTCCCGAATGAGACCTGTTACGATGCGCCGTTCCCGTACCCCTACTGGGAGGCGATTCCGCAGTCTGGAACGCTGGTTGGCCGTGGAACATTCACCGGCGGCGCGGCTGTTACGCCGGATCATCTCGCGTTTGGACAGTGGGTCTCTTTTTATGGAACCTGTTGGAACTATACATGCTCCGGACAACCCTATGGCGATTCGGCCGTGCTCTACTGGTGGGATCCACAGATTGTTCCTCCGGGAGGAACGCGAGTTGCTGCAACTTACTATGGAGTGGGTGAGCTGCAAATCCAGCCCGGTGACCTGCAACTTAGCGTTGTGCAACCGAATCTGCAATGCATCGCCGGGCAGGTCGTCCCCGATCCGTTCCAGATCTTGGTTAATGTAACCAACACAGGTGGTTCAACCTGCCACAATGTCACGGTTACTTTGGCTGGTGGCAATGGACCCGGCGGAACATCCACGATTCTGCCGCCTAATCCGCAGAGCATTGCATCATTGGCTCCGGGCAATAATGCGGCATTCAGTTTCGCGGTGGATTTGACCAGTAACAATCCGGCCGGTGGCTGCCTGTTCTTTGACATCATCGTGACGTCGGACAATTGCCCACCGAATCAAATTTTGGATTACTGTGTCTATGTGCCACCTTGCATGAATTGCTATTTCCACTCGGAAGAGTCCGACATGGGCGATCTGCCGGCGTGCAACTATCCGACACTGTGCAGCAATCCGAGTCATGAGTTGACAGGAGTTGCATGGCTTGGTGAGTGGATCAATGGCGAGCCTTGCCCGAATTATATCAATCTGGATCCGTTTGATGACGGTGTGTTCTTCCTGAATCCGCCGTGGACTCCGTGCTCGATGGAAGCCGTGCAGGTAACGGTGACGGCTGGCCCGAACTATGGGCACTACGTCGAGTGCGGCGGGCATCTTTATCTGAGCGCCTGGAAGGACGGCAATGTTGACGGTGATTTCTGCGATATACTATGTGATGGCTTCGCCCCCGAGTGGATCATTCAGGACGTGCCGGTCGGACCGGGAACATTCATTTTCACGTTCCCTGATCCGGGAATTCACGCGCCTTCATACGATGGTATTTTCCGGTTCCGGTTAATGAGTGGACCTCATGGGCCGTTCGGCTGTGGTTTGATGGTTCCGGATTGTCCTGAGATGCCCTGCGGGACGTTCGATCATGACTCCATCGGTGAGGTGGAAGATTATATCATAGATCGTCTGCAACCGGTTGAACTGGCAGCTTTCACAGCGAGTGCCGGTGATGGCGAGGTGACCTTCAACTGGAGCACAGCCTCGGAAACGAGCAATGATCACTTTGAGGTCATGCGTGACGGAGTTTTCCTTGCGAGTATTCTTGGAGCAGGTAATAGCTCCACAGCTCGCGAGTACAACTGGACTGACACACGGGTGGTCAATGGGACAACATACAACTACACACTCGTTGGTGTGGATGCGAGCGGCGCACGCGAAGATCTGCGCACGGCAAGCGTTACGCCAAGCATCAATGCGGCACAAGTGAGCGAGTATGCGTTGCGGCAGAACTACCCGAACCCGTTCAATCCGAGCACGAGCGTCGTCTACGATATGAAGGAGGCGGGCTTCGTGACCATCAAGGTCTACAACCTGCTGGGTCAAGAGGTGTCCGTGCTGGTAAATGGCCAAGCGCCACAAGGCCGTCACACGGTAGCCTTTAGCGCGACGGATCTGCCTTCCGGCGTTTATGTCTGCAAGATGGAAACCGGTGGCTTCATCGCCCAGAACAAGATGCTGTTGATGAAGTAACCCCCTTTTGTCCCCCCACTACGTGGAGGGAGAGAAGATAAGAAACGGGGCGGCCA
>JAGVEU010000231.1 GCA_020057985.1 Calditrichota bacterium
CCTGCTCCACCGGCCATTCGGGTCGGCTGCAAGCAACCGACACCGCAGGCAAAATCCTTGTGAAACCACTTCACAAATCATTGAGACAGTAGTGACGAAAAGTGGGGGGACAAAGGGGGGTGAGTATTAGCCGGCGGCGTACATCTAAGTATATGCCGCAATCCCCGTCAGATCTTCTCCGATTATTAGAGCGTGAATATCATACGTGCCTTCGTAGGTATTCACCGACTCGAGGTTGTTCATGTGGCGGAAGGTGTGATACTCGTTTGAGATTCCGTTGGCGCCAAGAATGTCCCTCCCGATGCGTGCAATTTCAAGCGCCACTCCCACGTTGTTCCGCTTTGCCATCGAGACGTGCTGCGGTCTCATCTTGCCGTCAGCTTTCAGTTGCGCAAGACGATAGACAAGCAATTGCCCTTTTGTAATCTCTGTGGCGATGTGAGCGAGCTTATTCTGCACAAGCTGGAAACTGGCGATCGGTTTGTCAAACTGAATTCGTGACAGACTGTATTGGAGTACCTCATCGAATACCGCCATCGCAGCGCCCATGGCACCCCACGCAATTCCATAGCGCGCCTGTGTCAAGCTCGAGAGTGGCCCCTTAAGTCCCTGCACTCCCGGAAGGATATACTCCTTGGGAATCTCGACATCTTGAAGAATCAGATCCGATGTAACACTCGCTCGCAATGAAAACTTATTCTTAATCTCTGGCGCCGAGAAGCCGGTGCGCTCCGTTTCCACGATGAAGCCGCGTACAATACCGTCAAGCTTTGCCCAGACAATGGCCACGTCACTGATCGTTCCATTGGTGATCCAGGCCTTCGTCCCATTGAGTACATAGTGCGAGCCTTTGTCAACGGCGCGCGTAATCATCCCGCCCGGGTTGGAGCCAAAGTCCGGTTCAGTCAGACCAAAGCAACCGATTTTCTCTCCAGCCGCAAGTCTTGGCAACCAGTAGTCCTTTTGCGACTCCGAACCGTATGCGAAAATCGGAAACATGACCAAACCGGTCTGAACCGAGACGAATGAGCGCAGCCCGGAATCTCCGCGTTCCAATTCCTGATTGAGGAGGCCATACGCTACCGCGCCAAGATTCGCGCAGCCATACTTTTCCGGATAGGGCGCGCCAAGCAGACCAAGTTCACCAAGCTTGGGAATCAACTCCATCGGAAAGCGGGCATTTCGATTGCATTCTTCGATGATCGGCATCAAATTGTCGGACACAAAGTCACGAACGGTATCTTGAATCAGACGCTCTTCGTCTGTTAGCAAGTCCCTGACCAGATAGTAATCCAAAGCCTTGAATGGCACAAATTTCTCCTTCTGAATTCTTTACCTCAAGATACTGAATCTCCCCAAGAAACGCAAACTTCGCTTGCAGATCCTTGGCGTCTATTTCCGCATGTTAACGGAGTGAAAGGCGGACTCTCAACTCATGCGGATGGTTGCATGTCTTTCAATCGCTGTTCGCATGAAGAGGTAGCCGCGAATCGAAGAAAGTATCTTGCATCGCATGGACTGGGACTTGAAAATGGAGCGGCTCCTGATCTTGTCCACGGAAAGAGAGTTCAGCGCGTCTATCGTGCTGATGCGGGAAAAGGAATGCTCGATCCGCTGACGAGAATCCCCGCCACAGATGCAATAATCACAAACGAGCCTGGGCTGATTTTGACTACTACCCATGCCGACTGCGCGCCGATCTACTACTATGACCCAGAGCACAAAGCAATCGGACTGGCCCATGCCGGCTGGCGTGGAATTCTGGCCGGAATCGCGCATGAGGTGGTCAGCCAGATGCATTTCGAATTTGGTACAGATGCTCAGAAACTACATGTATCCATTGGTCCTACAATATCTATGCAACATTATGAGATTAGTTATGATATTGCAGATATGTTCCAGAAACGATTCGGAACGCATGTGATAACAACATTGAACGGAAATCCGCATCTCGATCTGTAAATGCCATCGCGTTAGATCTTGAAGAGTGCGGCATTCCTCGCGACCGGTTTGACGGACATCCACTCTGCACCTTCTCAGACTCAAGATACAGCTCATACCGACGGGACGGAGAGGCATGTTCCCCCATGTTTGCTTGGCTCGTTCTTATGTAACAGTGGTTCCTTGATTTTCTGATAAATTTTTCTATATTATCTCGGTTATGATTTTTCGGCTTCCGAGTAGTTTCATCCGAATATTCTCCATTGATTGTCGCATTTAAGACCTCCCTGATGGGAGTAAACATAACCTACAAGAAAACTGATCATGCCCAAGACTACCAAGAAAGAATCAATTGCCTCAAAGTTAGCGAAAAAAAGCCCTATGAAGACTGCGGCTGTTATTCCCGGAACTGAGGGGCATCAACCTGTATCTGCCTTCGAGAATGCGATGATTCAATTCGACGAGGCAGCAAAAGTTCTGAAGCTCTCATCAAGCCAGATCGCGGTTATCAAGCAGCCACGTCGCATCACAGAAGTTCAGTTGCCGGTTCGCATGGATGATGGCTCAATTGAGACCTTCACAGCCTATCGTGTGCAGCACAATATCGCTCGCGGTCCTGCCAAAGGTGGTGTGCGATTTCATCAAAACGTGTCGCTCGATGAAGTCAAGGCGCTTGCCTTCTGGATGACCTACAAATGCGCTGTTGCTGACATTCCAATGGGTGGCGGCAAGGGTGGAGTTATCGTGGATCCATCCAGACTTAGCGTAAGCGAATTGGAGCGTTTGTCGCGTCGCTACTTTGCCGAACTGGTGGATCTCTTCGGGCCGGATCGCGATGTTCCTGCGCCGGATGTGAACACCACAAGCCAGATTATGGCCTGGTTCATGGACACGTATTCCATGCATCATCGCAATCACGTTCCCGGTGTGGTTACTGGCAAACCGCTCGAACTCGGAGGCAGCGCGGGGCGAGTGATGGCCACGTCGCGCGGTCTTCTGTTCGCAACTCGTCGCGCAGTGGCACGTAAAAGTGAGAAACTGCCCGGCATGACGGTTGCCGTGCAGGGATTTGGAAATGTTGGCTCCTACTCTGCGACGCTCCTGCAGGATGACGGCTGCAAAGTGGTGGCGATTTCGGACGTCAACGGCGCATTCCATAATCCCAACGGAATTGATGCTCACAAAGCTCTGGCTTACTCGACTAAAAATCGCGGTCTGAAAGGCTTTGATCTGACCGGAATGGCCAAGAAGATGAAGAACGCGCTTGACATTCTTGAGTTGGACGTGGACATTCTCTGTCCGTGCGCACTTGAATTACAGATTACGGGCAAGAATGCTCAAAAAGTCAAAGCCCGCTATATCTGTGAAGGAGCCAACGGCCCACTGGATCACACTGCCGACAAAATCCTCGACAAGAAGGGATCCTTCATCATTCCCGATATTCTCTGCAACTCCGGCGGCGTCATTGTCAGCTATCTCGAGTGGGTGCAGAACAACATGGGCTACTATTGGACTGAAGAGCGAGTCAACTCCGATCTCGAGCGCTTCATGAATAAAGCGTTTGATGCAGTTTATGATACGATGAAAGTTCACAAGTGCAGTATGCGCGTCGCGGCCTTTGCAGTGTCCATTCAACGCGTCTCGCAAGCTTCCGAGTTGCGCGGACTCTACGCCTAATTCCAAAATCGAAAATTGACGCGCCGCGCGACCCACACGGGCGTGCGGCGCATTTTTTCTAATCTCCCCCTCGATCCCCCACTTTGTGGGGCAAATACAAAGGGGGCAACAGCGTGAGAAGTGGCACGGTCGCAGTTCCTGTTTCGAGATATGCCGATTCCCGAAAATTTTCCTGCAATGAGCAATCATCACGATCTTCTCTCCCCCTACTTTAGTCACTACTGTCTAAATGTATGTTGAGAAAAATGAGTCACTTAGAAAGGCCACCGAGTGATGCCCAGAGGGACGCTCATTTCGTTCTTCCTGCTCCA
>JAGVEU010000467.1 GCA_020057985.1 Calditrichota bacterium
ACTTCCCGGAGTAAAGCAGGAGGAGGTTCAGCTTACCCTGAACGACAACACCCTGACCATCACCGGCGAGAAAAAGCAGGAAATCAAGGAAGACAAGGGTACCTGCCACCGCATCGAACGCACCTACGGCAAATTCCAACGCTCGTTCAGTCTGCCCAACAGTGTTCAACCCGAAAAGGTGAGTGCAACCTTCGAAGACGGAGTCCTACGCATCACTCTGCCCAAGGCTGAGCAAGCCAAGCCTCGGTCAATCCACATCGAAGCCGTCAAGAAATAATTCCTCTTCTCAAACGGAGAGCCGTGACAGCTTGTCTGTCACGGCTCTTCAATGGGTTCCAAACGATTTACATAAACTCCGGTAGCCGCAACCCCCCGTGGTTGCTCTTCCCGCCTTTCATTCGGATTTTGGATTTTGGATTTTGGATTTTCCTTCCGTTAGTCTTTCCAAGATCTCCTGATAAGCCTTCGCTGTCTTTTCCGCAATCTCCACCGGCAATTCGGGTCCCGGAGGAGTTTTGTTCCAGCCGATCTCAAGCAGATAATTTCGCACAATCTGTTTGTCAAAACTCGATTGATCGTGACCGGGTTCATATTTATCCGCCGGCCAGAAGCGTGAGCTGTCGGGAGTCAGTACCTCATCCACAATGCAAATCTCGCCGTCAATCACTCCGAATTCAAACTTCGTGTCTGCAATAAGTATCCCCCGCTCTCTGGCATGTTCACTCCCTTTCAGATAGGTATTGATCGAGAGATCGCGTAACTTGGCAGTAGCATCCTTGCCAATCAGCTTTGCGGCTGCATCGAAGGAGATATTCTCATCGTGACCTTCAGTTGCTTTGGTTGAGGGAGTAAAAAGCGGTTCAGGGAGTTGCGCACATTGCAAAAGTCCTGTCGGCAATTTGTGTCCACAGATCTCGCCTGTGCGTTGATAATCCTTCCATCCTGAACCCGTGATATATCCTCGCACCACACACTCCACCGGAAAAACCTTCGCCTTGCGTACCACTTCAATCTGATCGAAGTTGACTCCGGAAGCTTCAACCAGCGTTCGTACTCGCTCCTCAGAGAAATCGCGGGCAAGATGATTTTTCACCTGCAAGTGATTCATCCAGAACCGGGTCAGCTTCGTCAGCACCGCTCCCTTGCCCCGAATGGGAGTCGGCAGCACCACGTCAAACGCTGATAGCCGATCTGAAGTCACGATCAGAAGATGCGCATTGTCCAATTCATAAACATCACGCACCTTCCCGCGATTGATGAGCTTCAAATCAAGTTGGCTGTGATAAAGAGGTTGTGTCATGGATAGAGTTTGGTCTCCCCCCGTTAACGGGGGGATAAAGGGGGGTTACGGTTTAAAATAAATCTTCGCCGCAATCGCCAGCAGAAATATGGCAAACACGAACCGGAATGCCTTGGTTCCAAGCCGCTTGTTGAGCAAACTGCCGAGCGGCCCGCCGCAGGCCGTGCCAATTAACAACGGCAATCCCACGGCTGGCATTACATATCCCCACGCCCCCGCCGGCAGACCGGAAGCATTCCAGCCGTTGATAACATAGCCGATAGTTCCGGCAATACTGGTCATGACTCCGACAGCATTGCTTGTTCCCGGCGCTTCTTCCGTTTTCAGATGCGCCCACAGCAAAAAAAGTGGAATCATAACCACTCCGCCTGCAACTCCAATATAGGCAGACACAAGACCAACCACGACGCCAATTGCAGGCAGTCGCCACCGATGCACCGTGTCATCAAGGGTTCTCGATTCCGGTCTTGGAATCAGCAGCATTGCGGCGCTTGCCAATGCGAAAACGACAAAAAATGTCTTGAGAAAATCAGCCGATGAAAGTGCGGCTAAGTGCGAACCGGCAAACGAGAAGACAACCGCTGTGCTCCCTGTAAGCCAAACGGCCTGCCATCGCACTCGCCCCATCCGGGCATAGGAATAACTTGCGGTGATCGCCGTGCCGCAGATCGCCATCAGCGAGGTTCCAAAAACAAGATGAAACCGAAGTGCCTCGGAGACTCCCAGAGTTTTAAACCACTCGAGCAGGATCGGCGTGATAATCAGCGCGCCGCCAATGCCCAGATAACCCCCGAAGATTCCCGTGATAAGTCCAAGGCCGAACAGCCAAAGCAGATCAGCGCTGACAGGCAAGACCGCTACCTGCTCTTCGTGTCTTCATTGGCAACAGCTAGCGCTCTGTCGTACTCCTGCTTGTTCGACAATACTTCGAGTGCCTTCAGGATCTGTTTGTCGTGGCTGAAGCTGGACTCAATTCTCCCTCGTGATCCCCACAGACTGTTAGCGATCTCAGCCTCAAGACTCTGCCGGATAAATTCTTTCTCCTTTTCAAAATCCTGATCTCGAAGAACGCTAAGCATCTGCTCGATATGCTGAAACTCCGCAACAGCGCTATCTGCCAGTCCGGCATCGCTGATCAGTTGTTGTAACTTTCTCAATTCACTCTGACCATCCACATCATAGGAGAATTTGATTCTGTCCAACCACTCATGAAACTCCTCAAGATCATCGTCCGAGAGTTCCGCATCCGTGATATTGGGGTGTTGGGCGCGATACTCGGTCATATAGTCAAAGAACGATCCCTGCCGCCATAGTTCAACGCCCATCGGGCCGGGCGCCGGCGCAGGAATCCGAATATCCGGCATGATGCCGCCGCCACCTTGCACAGGTCTCCCGTTGCGCGTCGTGAACGCGGTATCTTGCTTTTCGCCTTTGGGTGAGACAACGATGGTTTGCTTATCCTGAAAGTAGTCTACCTTTTGAATAAGTCTGCCCGACGGGGTGTAGTACTTCGCAGTCGTAATTTTCAGAGCCTCGCCGGTCTCAAACGAAACAATGGACTGCACCAAACCCTTGCCAAAGGTTGTTTCGCCGATAATCACTCCCCGATCAAGGTCCTGAATGGCGCCCGATACAATTTCAGATGCCGACGCTGATCCACCGTCAATGAGCACAGCGAGGGGAAATGAGCCTGCGAGCGGTTCGGATGGAAGTTTGTAGGATCGGTTGGCATCTGCTGATCTGCCGCGAGTGGTCAGCACGATCTCACCTTTGGCACAGAAACGCTGAACAACCCCCACTGCTGAGTTGAGCAAACCGCCAGGATTTCCTCGCAGATCGAGAATGAGAGACTGCAAACCGCCCGCCTTCAGATCATTGAGGGCGATATCCAACTCTTCGGGAGCACGGCGAGAGAAATGCGAAAGCCTGACATAACCCACTCCCGGTCTCGCAAAACCTGAATAGGCCACGTCTTTGATACTGATTTCGCGGCGCGTGATATCAAACTCGATAGGCTCGGTCGAGCCGGTACGCTCGATAAGCAATTTAACTTGCGAGCCGGGATCGCCGCGCAAGTGTTTTGCTGCGTCATTGGTCGTGAATCCTGTGGTCGGCTCGCCGTCTATCGCAATGATTCTATCGCCGCTCCGAATCCCCACGCGCTGCGCCGGTGAGTCATCCATCGCCGAGATGACCGTCAGCACTTTGTCTCGTCCACGAATGCCGATCTCGATTCCCACTCCACCATACTTTCCGTTGGTAATCATATCGAGATCTTCAGCCCCTTCACCCTCGATGTAGACCGTGTACGGATCCAAAGTGGATAGCATTCCCTCGATTCCGGCTTTGACAAATTCCTCAGGATTGATCGTATCCACATACTTCATGCTGACCTCGCGGTACACGTCTCCGAAGAGTCCGATGTTCTGACGGATCTGTTCGTAAAGCTGATCCTGATCCGACGGCGCGGCTAATGCAGCCGCCTGTAACAGCACCGCAAGAATTAGCAATGCAGATAATCTGAGTCTATTCAGGTATTTGCTTACATACGCTGGCATCTGACAACTCTCCATAACTACGAGATGATTTTTATGAACAACGATTTTTCAAGAAACGGACTTACTCTGTGTACAATAACCATCCCCGCCGAGCAGGGTTAAGTCTTCGCAACCCTGCCGGAATCCGGAGCGATCGAAACGATCCTCTCTCACCCTACTTTAGTAGGGGGACTAAGGGGGTCAGCGTCCTGCAAATGCCTGATCACTTTCGGGAGCCAGCATAGCTGAACAACTTGCTCTTCAGAATCGAGCAGATCTCGGCAAACACGCTTTCTTCAGAATTGGTTGCATCAATCAAGTACATCCGCTCGGGATGTCTGCGACATAACTTATGATAAGCGGCACGGGTGAGTTCGAAAAACTCGTGATTGTTTTCCTCGAGACGGTCTGCGTTTTGCCCGGTCAGTCTACGTCGCTCAAGTGCAGTCTCATAATTTAAGTCAAGCACAAAGGTAACATCGGGAACTAGACCGACGGTAGCAAAGCTATTAATTGATTCCACCGCCTCAAGTCCAAGTGCTCTCCCGCCCCCCTGATAAGCTGTCGAGGAATCATCATAGCGATCCAGCAGCACAATCGCCCGCGGCTTCGAGAGGTAAGGCTTAACGATCTCATCCACCAGCTGAGAACGAGAGGCAGAATAAAGAAAAAATTCAGTCCTCGCAGACATATTTTTCCAATGTGGATTAAGCAATATACTGCGGATGGCTTCTCCAAGTTCCGATCCACCGGGTTCACGGGACACAAGTACATCGTATCCCTCCGCCGACAACCAGTCTCGAACACGGTTGATTTGAGTAGATTTACCTGTGCCATCAATGCCTTCAAAGGTGACAAACAAACTCATGAGGCAGTACCTCGCCGGGCTGAGTTTCCTAACCCAACGGGAATCTTCCTTCGAGTCCGAAGCAGGTAAACTCCCGCCAGAATCATACCCAAGGATATTAGTCGTGAGAACGTGAACCGGTACTCTCCCGACTGAAATAGAATCATCTCGGATTCATACCAGCGCAAACCCTCGATGACATAACGTCCGAGTCCGTAAAGCCCAAGAAACCAGCCTGTAACGATACCTTCCGCTCGCGGTTTACTCGCATACCACAAGGCAAGCGGAAAGAGCAGCATCATATACAGAAACTCGTAGAGCTGAGTAGGGTGGAGGCACTCGCTCGAAAACACACTGCCCGCAAGGCTGACTTCCGGAAAATGGACACACCACGGCAGGTGAGTTGGCATTCCAAAGCAGCAGCCATTGAAGTAGCATCCCAACCTACCGACGGCGATGCCCAGAATCAATGACGGAATGAAAAGATCTGTCACCGCCAGAAAGTTGTGCCCCCGGCGGCGAGAATAGATGTAGGCAGTGGCAAACCCGCCAATCACTCCGCCCAACAACACAAGCCCGGCGATGCCGATTTGCCCGTCATGCTGAATCGGCGATATGACGTCGAAAGGATGGTCACTGAACTCACTCCAGTGAGTAACCACATAAGTGAAACGGGCGCCAACCAGTGAGAAGATTAAGATAAGATACGAGAGATCGAGCGCAAACTTGTCGGTCATCCCGTGCCGGTCTGCGCGCTTGGTGGCCAGTAAAATCCCAAGCCCGAAGGCAACAGCCATTGCCAGACCATAAGTATGAAGTGAAAAGCGACCGAAGTCAAATAGGATAGGATACAAACAGAAGTTCCTTGTGGCAGATCACAAATTGCTCATGATACGATCAATCGCGGCTCTAAACTCAGTCGCACCGCCGTGCGAAGGGTGCCGAACATAGATGCACGGATATTCGAGGTTTCTGAGCGCTTGCTCGGCTTTCCTGCCCACGGCAACCACTCGCCACGGATGCAGCAGCGAAAGTAGCGCTTTCAGAAGCGGATAGAAACGAATGAGTTCCTCACCCGAGGGCGAACGAACCGAGAGTGAGTCTTCAAGCAAGTGCGGATGAAAGGGCACACAATTCCACACAAAGAAATTGGGATGAAATGACTGCATGGCGGTCCAGAAAATCTTGGCCGTGTTCTCGCGATGCGGGCTTGCACGTTGGCTTGATTGCTTGCCTGAAAATGGAAAATCTTGCGAACATATCTGTTCTTCACTCGTGAACGGCACGCCGGAAAAACGACAGCCCCACGGCCCGGCAGCCTCTCCGAGAACCAGCAAGGGAGGCTCTCTGTCGAAGCTGTTAAGATAGTTTCGGAAGTTTTCCTGCCGGATCAGATGTCCATCCGGTAAATCCGCATCCGGATTGGATTCGTGGTAAGCATTGAAGAGAATGTTTGTCGAGGGAAGCGAAAATAGTTTCTCCTCAAGCAATGTCCATAAAGTGTCTGTAAACATGCATCACCTTGTTTTCATTCATTGGGCAGAGACTTTTCCTTGTAGTCAGTTCCAGCCAGCACAATTACAAACTCACCACGCGGCTCTGTGTGTGTGAAATGCGCGAGCAATTCCGAGAGATGACCACGCATGACCTCCTCGTAGAATTTGGTCATTTCTCGGCAAACAGCGGCCTGTCTGTTGCCGAGGTATTCAAGAAGTTCAGCGAGCGTTTTTTGTATCCGATGCGGGCTTTCATAGAGCAGGATCGTACGCGGTTCAATGGCAAGCTGTTTCAGCTTCGTCTGCCGTCCCTTCTTATGAGGTAGAAAACCCTCGAACACAAACCGATCCGTAGGCAGCCCTGAAATCACAAGCGCCTGTATAATCGCCGCAGCGCCGGGAATGGCAGTTACGGGAATGTCCTCCGTAATCGCCGCCCGCACAAGTGCAGAGCCCGGGTCCGAAATCCCCGGTGTCCCCGCGTCACTTACAAGCGCAAGAGTCTTTCCCAAACGAAGTTGCGCAAGAATCCACGGCAGCTTTGATCGCAGATTATGTGCGCCATAAGAAGTCGTCGGACTATCAATGCCATATTTCGTGAACAGCGCCGCTGAGTGCCGTGTGTCTTCACAGAGAATCAGATCAACAGCACGCAACGTCTCCACCGCGCGATAACTGATGTCGCCAAGATTCCCGATCGGAGTGGCGACCAGAATGAGTGCTCCGGATTTTTCAGTCAAGAGAGAGATTTCGTGTCGGTGAATACAGGCGGGGCTCCCTCACGAGAGCCCCGCTAAATGAGGTGCAATCAGTCGCTGAAAGTTCCTTGCTATGCGACGTGAAGTTCTTCCTTGGGTTGTGCGGTCATCTGCATGAGGGTCTTGCGAATCATTTCCAAGCCGATCATTATTTCACTTTCGGAAATGTTGAGCGCGGGACGGAAGCGCATCGAATGCGTACCGCAGCCGAGAATTGCCAAGCCGTTCTTATACAGCAAACCTTGCAGTTCGCCGCGCAGTTCGCTTGTGGGCAGGTCAATCGCGCACATCAAACCGCGACCGCGAGCGTTAGAGATTAACTTTGGGAATTCCGACTGAAGCTCGTTAAGTCCACTCAGAAGAACGTCGCCGGTCTTCTGGGAATGTTCGATGAGTTTCTCTTCGTGAATAATATCGAGGTAGAGTTTGAAGCGAACCATGTCAATCAGGTTGCCTCCCCACGTGGAATTGATACGGCTGCCCACGTGGAAAACATTATCTTCCACCTCATCAATCCGCGCGCTGCTCACGAATCCGCAGACCTGCGATTTCTTGCCAAAGCAAAACATATCCGGTTCGATTCCGAAATGCTGGTGTCCCCACCACTTGCCGGTGAGACCCACTCCGGTTTGCACTTCGTCACAGATCAGCATGGCGTCATTCTCGTCAGCGAGAGTTCGCAGCTTCTTGAAGAACTCAGGTCTGAAATGGTTGTCACCGCCCTCAGCCTGTATC
>JAGVEU010000079.1 GCA_020057985.1 Calditrichota bacterium
GAATGAAAAAGCAGAATGCTCACTTCAGGCGCATAGGCAAGCACGGTTCCACCGCCAACGGCTGCGCTCTCGACGATATGCCGCCGCATATCCGTGGCAAGCTTAGCAAGGTTAATCTGACTTCCTGCCCGCAGGATTTTTCGATCCGTCTGAACCGACAGGACCGCGAAATTGTGACGATACTTTTCCTTACGCCGATCCAATTCTTCTTCAAGATAAAGAATCTCCTCGAGCGAAAGATCATTCAAGTAGATAGACAAACGACTTCGCATATGTTAGCCTCGCGCCTAAGTGTCTCCTGTAACTCGAAGTACTTCTTCGATGGTTGTTACTCCGCGTTCAAATTTCTTGCAGGCTCCCGCGCGCAATGTGAGCATTCCTTCAGATACCGCCACATCTTCAAGCTCCTTAGTTGAGGCATTGTCGAGAATCATCTGCCGGATCTTTGGACTGATGGGCATGACTTCGTAAATACCGGTTCGTCCTCGATATCCGAGGCTACTGCAGTCGGCGCAGCCGGCTCCGTGGTAGAAGACCGCTTTTCTCAGTTTGTCAGGGTCGAGACCGATTTCTCGCAATGCCTCGCGATGCACTTCGACTGGGAACTTGCACTTTGGACAGATCTTGCGAATCAGCCTCTGTGCCATGATCAAGTTCACGGAAGAAGAAGTCAGGAAACGCTCGATGCCCATGTCAATCAGCCTTGAGATACTGGCTGCTGCCGAATTAGTGTGCAGCGTTGAGAGCACAAGGTGACCTGTGAGCGCTGCGCGCACCGCGATGGATCCTGTTTCGAGGTCTCTGATCTCACCAATCATAATGATGTCAGGATCCTGGCGGAGAAAGGCTTTAAGCGCAGTTGCAAAGGTCAGACCAACGTCTTCCTTGATAAGCACTTGATTCAAACCGGCAAAATTGTATTCGACGGGATCTTCGGCGCTCATGGCGTTGACATCAGGTGTATTCAATCGGGAAAGTGCACTGTAAAGGGTTGTCGTCTTCCCTGAACCTGTCGGCCCCGTCACGAGAATCATTCCGTAGGGTAGGCGAATCGCCTTTTCAAAATCCTCCAGCGCCTTTTCCTCGAAACCGAAGTTTGCGAGATCCAAGGTCAGATTCGACTTATCGAGGATTCGCATCACCACCTTTTCGCCATATAGGGTCGGCAAGCTCGAGACACGAAGATCAATGTTCCGGTCGGTAAATTTCATCTTGATATGGCCGTCCTGCGGCACTCGGTGCTCTGCGATATCGAGGTTAGCCATGATCTTCACACGCGAAATAATGGCGTTCTTCAAATGGTGCGGAGGCGACATGACTTCTGTCAACAGGCCGTCCACACGAAAGCGGATGCGCAGTGCAGTCTCATAGGGCTCGATATGAATATCCGACGCGCCTTTCTGCACAGCATCGGCAATAATACTGTCCACCAGCTTAACGACTGGTGCGGCTTCAATCGCATCCCTAAGCTTGTCAATCTCCGAGTCGCTATTTTCCTGAATGACCTCGACGCCAACATCATCTCCGATGTCTCTGAGGAGCTTGTCCAGCGTTCCACCCATGTGGTAGTACTTTTCGATGGCGCGCAGAAACTGCGTTTCGGTGACGACCATCGGCTGGACATTGAAGCCGGTAATGAATTTGATATCCTCGAGAACGAAGTCTATGCTCGGATCCACGAGCGCGACTTGCAGGATCTTTCCAACTCTCTTCAGCGGAAGAACCTGATATTTCTGAATGAACTCCGGAGACAGCAGCTTGCGCACTACTTCAGGGATGTCGTGTTGTTCAAGATCCGCTTGGGGCAATTCGTAGTAGCTGCTGAGAAATGCCGAAATCTGCTCCTCGGTGATCACGCCGAGTTTGCACAAGTCCGTGACTACAGAATTGCCGGAATCTTTCTGCCTTGACTTGAACACAAGAAACTGCTCTTGCGAAAGCAAACTGTTGTTCAGCAGAAGATTGGGAATTCGGGAACTCATGCTTGGCTTTGGAGGTTTGAATAGTGCAACATCAATAGCAACATGCAATACAACGGAAGATCGTTTTTGCAAAACGCGTGCCTTGTTCCGTCCGAGCCGTGAAAACTGCAATCCGGTTGCAGTTGTGAAACATGCCGAAGCAATACTTCTCGGGTTTGGTAAAGGTTCGCAGCCATGCAGCGTTGAATTATATTGTTTCCTGAAAGTGCGTTCGATTACGGATTCCGGCTTAGCCTCGGACCAGCACCGAGGACGGTACTGGCTAGTAATAACTTTGCTTGACAAGCAGCATTGCAGCCTGCTTTCAAACAGTACTATAAGTCTGTTGTTATGAAGCCATGATCCATCTAACTCGGATCACATTTGGCGGGTTCACTGCTGTGAACCCCTACCACGTTGTCCTGTGTTTCGCTTGATCTGCAAATGCTTGCATAGTCCATTTGCGTCTCATCGGCAACAAAAAAGCCCCAGACCATTTAGTCTGAGGCTCATTATTTGCGGAGTTGCCCGGATTAGCCGCTATGCCTGATAACAAGAATATCGCCGTCTTTGACAGGATACTCTTTTCCCTCTAATCGCACAAGACCCTTTGCTCTGCATCCCGCATACCCGCTTTCTCGTACGAAATCATCAAAATGGACGACTTCGGCACGGATGAATGCTCTGGCCAAATCGGTATGAATTGCCGCAGCAGCATCGAGGGCGGATTCACCCTTGTGGATCTGCCATGCCCGAGATTCTTTGTCACCGGTAGTCAGGAAGCTCTGCAAGCCGAGCAGTTCGAAACTCGCGCGCAATACTCGATCCCGCGCAAGTTCGTTTACGCCCAAATCCGTCATGAAAACCTGCTGCTCCTCGCCCTCGAGCGCGGCAATCTCCGCTTCCAACTTGGCCGACAATGCAATCGAGGCCATTCGCATCGGCGCAATCTTCTCATTGAGCGCGTTGAGCGAGGCTGTCACCTCGGTCAGCGAATCATCGCCTGCATTAAGAACCGCAAGCATCGGCTTCTCAGACAGAAACTGATAGCCGCGCAGCGCTTTCTTTTCATGCTCGTCCATCTTCATAAGTCGTAGCGGGCGACCGGACTCGAGCAATTCCTTGCTGCGCGTGAGCAGATCATTTTCAAGTTTTTCTTCCGGAGTCGGGAGCTTTACTCGACGCTGCTTACTCAGCCGTTCGAGTTTGCCCTCAAGAACAACGAGATCGGCAAGAATCAGCTCGTCTTGGATGCTTGTAATGTCACGCAACGGATTCAAGCCGCCACTGACCTGCTCGCTGCCAAACGCGCGCACTACAAGCAGCAGTGCGTCCGTGTTTTTCAACCCGCTCGCAATTGCCCCTGAAAACCAGTCCGTTTTCGAGGCGCCGGTTTCCAGCGCCGGCGTATCCACATACTCGACGGTGACATAGACGGTCTTCTTGGAACGCGAGATTTCCGACAATTTGTCCACACGCGGATCGGGAACGTGAGTCACTCCGTGCAGCACTTCCCGCTTGAAAGTCGCTGTCGGATTTGGCGCCGTTCCGGTCAACAGATGGAATAGCGTGGTCTTACCCGATTGCGGTAGACCGATTAGCCCGATGTTCATTATGAAGTAGTTGAGATGTTCCGAGGAATCATTTTAGAAGTCTATGTCAGGAATCCCGATTGAGCAGAAGAGCCCAACCTCTTGTGCTGGGCTCTGTCAATTCTCTTCAATGTGCGCCTTGTTTCACTCGCACAGGTTGCTAATCCTCACGAAGTCTTCTTCGATCACTTTGACTTGGGCATAGATGACTCGGGCCGATGCGCCATGTGCAATCTCTTTCAGTCGTTCGCAGTCCTTAACCAGATCGCGGGCGGCATTTTTAAAATGAGCCTTCTGAGTCTTGCAGGCGCATTTGAGCGAACCGGGGACCTTTTTTGCCGCGCAATACAATGCACAGGCCTGTTCATAGATGTAGGCAGACTCATGGCTCCAGCGCGCTTCCATAAGAGGCAGCAGCTGGTCGTGAAATGACTTCACAGCGCAGGGAGCATTCGATGGTGCGAACTCCGCAGTTTGATAGGTGTAAGCCCAATCCGGTGGGTCACACTTCACGTTACAAGAAGATTGTCCGCATCGGCCGCAAGCTAAGGCGCTGCTGAGGAAAACAAGGAGGGAAAAAACGCTTAGTCGAATCATGGCATTCACCCTGATACATGGTTAATCCGTCACATTACACTACCCTGTCATAGTGCATAGAACTTGACAGGCATCCAGTAGAAGATACAACCCTTAAGACAAAAAAGCAAGGGTTTGTTCGCAGAATCCGCAAATTTTGCTGCAAACTCCGCTCCTCCCGGCCTTCAGGCCATCTCGACAGCAGTTTCGACTGGCGATACCTCCAGAATCACTCCGTCACTCGACATGGCCGTCTTCAAGGCCACTATTGCAACCTCGCACATCCCGCCATCCGGTTCTTGAGTCGTGATCCTCTGGAGCCATAACCCCGGTTGAATGAGAGCCCAGACAAATCTGTTATGCGTATGTCTTGATGAAAATTTTAGGAGTTCAAACGAAATTCCAGCAACAAATGGAATCAGAGGCAAGTGCACAAGGAATCTCGTGAGGACGTTTGAGTAAGCTCCCCAGAGCCAGACGACAATGCTATCCACAATC
>JAGVEU010000452.1 GCA_020057985.1 Calditrichota bacterium
ACAACTTTTCGCGTCCTTTGGAATCTGGAGGACTCCAAGGGGCAGCCCCTTCCTAGCGGTTTTTATGCGATTGTCCCCGACAAGCCCCGGCTTGGCAAGGCAACGCACCTCACAGTTATCAGGTAATTCACTTAAGAATCAAGGGAGTCAAATCATGCGTCGAAACGCATTTCTCATCTCGCTTCTTGGCTTGGTCTTGGCCTTATGCGTCACGAAAGACCTGTATGCAGCGGACGTTCTCGGACCCTATGACAACACACAAACCTATCTCGAATATTCGGCGATCCCGACTCAGGCGAGCTGGCTGTACGCGATCAACTGCGTAAATCAGGATCTGCCGTCGTACGTCACCCCGGATGGGACGACCTACCGGCTATACAACACATGGAACACCGGAACGGGCCGGTGGGACGTGAAACGGTTATACAACTCAGCGGGAACGGCACCTCTTCAGATCGCGCCCGTTTCCATGCTGAGCCGAAACTCCCGACCCATCATGGGTTTTGACTTCCAGCGCATGGACATCCTGGGTCACGGACTCGGGCAAATGGCGCAAATTCGCCAGTCGAACGGACCTCTCGGCCAGTGGCAGGAGAACGGCGATTTCAACGACGGCCAGATGCGCCCGACGCGACTGGTGGTGAGCCGGGTGCCGAAACGTCAGTGGGCCGCCGGAGAATGGCTGTTTCACGGCTTTTTCAACCGGGGGCGAACGACCACGGACGGCTGGAATTCTCACAGCGTCATTGAAGGCAACGGGCTTCCCTTCGACCCACCGCCCAGTGAAAACTTCGGTTATGGCTTCCACACCCTGGCGATTGACGACAGGGATATTCCCTCGCAGGTCATTGGAGTGGTTACGAGGGCTTGGTTCGGTGGCAACGAGTTAGGCCAATTGCAGAATTCCATCGGAGTGCTGGCGCGGGAGTTCGGCGTGTATCGGACGTGCAACAGAGGGACGGACTGGACTCAGGTGACCGTGCCGGGATGGACCGATGCCATGTGGAATGTTCAAGTAGCCATGATCAAGTCGGATCCGAACAACCCAAACGGTAGCTACAAGCTGTATTTGGTGGGAACCGACTTGACAGATCCGAACAACCCGCAGATTTTCTGCCGCTGGGCGGATTGGCTGTGCAACGGCAATCCGGAATTCGAGTGGCACAATTCGATGAATCCGACCGGCATCTCACCGGGAATGCCCGGGATGCCGACCTATGCGTTCGACCTGGCAGCGGAATGGGATCCCAATGCGTCGCGCTTCAACCTCCTGCTCTCGACCTCAAATTCGATTTACTTTGCCGCGCACGACGGGACGACCGACATGATCCCCTGGGTGGCGCGGATGAACGGTATCGCAACGCAGAACTTCCGCAAGATCACGGTGGACCCTACTTCGCGCTACAATCATTTTGCGGTCGCCGGCATGTCATGCTCGTATGCGACCGCGGATGCGGGTCAGACGTGGACACCGCTGTGGAATTCGGGCCGGATGATTCAGTATCCGACGGGCGGGACGTGCGAGGGCGTGGGGACTCACCCGATGATGTCACTCTACACAGGCCCTCAGGTTTACAGCGCAACCGCCTACGATCCGATGCTGATTCAGACCGCACCGCATTACAGCGCCATGCCGCCAATGGGAGCCTACAGCGAGACGAGGCAGATCGGCTGGACGTTCAGCGGGACGACGAACAATCATGTGACCGTTTCGCGCGTGGATAACCGGTACTACGCGGGCTTCGCAGATCCGTATTCGGCAAACGGCACCGTCATTTCCAAGGGAATCATTTTCGTCAGTTCTGACGACGGAGCAAACTGGTTGCCCGGGGCATGGCCCGTGCTTTTCAGTACGGATCAAACCGCAGCACCAGCGCCATCCCGCATCGTAGCGGATCCCAATTTTGCTGGGCACGCCTATGTGACCTTCTATAACGCGCACAGCGGGCTAAATGCCGTACCACCTTTAGCTTTCACGGTTGACGGCGGCACGAACTGGATAATTCCGGCAAACAACAACCTACCACTGGGCGTTGCGGGTCGCTATCTCGCGACGGGTACTGATGCGGGGACTGCTTACTGGTACATCACGACAGATACCCAATTATGGTTCAGCAACAGCATGGGGACCGATTGGATCCCGGTAACGCTACCTGTCCAAATGACTGGTGAAGCGATTGTAGCAGTAACATGCAATCCGGAGGCAGCAAGATCAATGGCCGTTGCGGGACGAAACTTTCAGACGGGAGCCTCTCACATTGCGATTACAGCGGATGGAGGATTGACTTGGATTGTTCACAGCAGCCCCGCAGACAGGGTATTTCAGAATCTCGTGGGTGAACCATCTCTGTTCAGCACAGACCCTTCGCCGCTTTGGGCCATCCTAATGGGATCGAATTTCATCCCTACCCTCATGTGGACGAACGATAATGGCCAGAGCTGGAGAGTCGTTGAGAAATGGGGCGATGAGATGTTGGGGACGATGCCAGACGTGACTGGTATCTTTTTTGAACGGGCTGCAGGAGACATCACACGACGCGTAATCTGGACAGCGACGCAGTGGTCAGAGCAGAATGCCGCACGGGTCGCGAGTCCCGCGTCTGTGAAAATCTACGTCTTCCCGATTCTGCCGACACTTATTGCTCAGTCCATGACGATTACGCAGGACATGTCCCCGGTCTATATGAACGGGACGACCACGGTTGCGTCGGGAGCCACGCTGACGATTGATCCGGGCGTGACACTTTACGCGGCGAGATGCTGCAGTCTAATTGTCAGAGGCAACCTCGTTGCAGGAAGCGGAGCCGTATTTGGACGGTTGGATTCCAACGGTGTATCAGATCGTTGGAGCGGGATCTACGTAACGGGCAGCGCCAACTTGACCGGCTGCGCAATCAGCGGCGCGAATATCGGTGTCTCTCTGAGCAAGTCCACCGGCAATGTAACGATCTCCAGTTGCGACCTCAATTCCAATGACATCGGAATCTTTGTCTACTCGAACCCCTTCAACATGACCCAGACGATCGAGTCTTGTCTTATTCATGACAATGAGCGCGAGGGGATTTCTCTGTTAGCCTCCAAGAATCTAACGCTGTTCGGGAATCAAGTCTACAATAATGGCGGAAGCGGAATCCTTGCGATGGATGCGGCGGCCACGCTGAATGAAAACGAGATCCACAATAACGGCGGCACTCATGGCGGGTACGGACTCGAGTGCTTTGGGAGTTCGCCTGTGCTGTATTGCAATGATTTCCAGAACAACAAAAAGGGCGAGATCGGACTTTCCAATCAGAGTTATCCGGTGCTGTGGGATGACGGCGGACTCAACGGCGGAGCCAACAGCCTTCTTAACGCCACGAAGACGCTCATCACCATGTGGGACTCTTATCCGGTGATAAAGAACGGCAAGAACAACTTCTGGGTCGGACCGACAGGCTACTTTCTGGCGGACATGTCAACAAAGCCACCCAAGCATGACATCAGTGAGAACTACTGGAATCCGACTCTGTCCTATGCATTGCTGTATCCAAGCAGTGCCAGCGTGTGGACGTGGAATTCAGTCAGTCCAGAGAAGAATGATTGTGGAGAGGAGAAAGGTTTGTCGCAAGGCGGAGTGAGTGCCTTGTTCGAGCAGGGCTTTACTGCCGAGGGATCAGGAAACTTGCCGCTTGCCCAGAGCCTCTACTCGCAAATCATTGCCGGCAATTCGGACAGCGCTCTCGCGATGGCAGCGGCGGCGCGGTTGTTTGACTTGCAGCGAGGTATTGATTCCGCCTACACGAGTTTGCAGGCGTTCTTTGATAACGTCGCCGGCGCTAATCCGGAGGACACCACATTTGTTACCACGGCCAATGCTCTTGCCACTCGTCTGTACGTGGAGGACAGTCAGTATGATCCGGCTCTGACCACCTATCAGCAAGTGATGACGAATCCACCCTCGCCGGTGGACTCAATCTATGCCGCGCTCGATTTCGCAGTGACCGCCTTTCGCGCCCAATATGACAGCAGCCGAGGCGGTTTGGATTCTTACATTCCCGTGGTTGCCATGTCCACAGTCAGTGATCTGCTTCAGCGTGTCAGTGACATCTTGCCCGCTCCTCCGCAAACGCTGCATGAAGGTTATTCCCTTCCTCCTACCACGTATGTCCTTGAGCAGAACTTCCCGAATCCTTTCAATGCAACAACCACAATCCGCTATTATCTGCCCGAAGCGAGCAACGTGAAGATCGAAGTCTTCAACATCACGGGACAAAAGGCTGCCACGCTGATTGATGGCCATCAATCAGCCGGCTATCAGCGAGTGACGTGGAATCCAGATGTTTCTTCAGGAGTCTATTTCTATCGCTTGGAAGCAGCGGAACAAGTCCTGTCGCGGAAGATGGTATTGCTGAAGTAAGCGCTTGTTGAATGTTGCTGTAGGGGCCGACCTGTGTGTCGGCCCGCGTCATGCCAGCACGTTTACATTTCGCAAGACGGGCCGACACACAGGTCGGCCCCTACAACATTACATATTAGAGGCGGCCTCTAACCGCCATTTTTCTGCAGGATGACAGAGAGGCTGCCTCTCCTTTAACATCAATTCGAACTTCAATCATTTCAAGCACTTGAACATCCGTTAAACCTTTTCGAAGTTCGCTCGTCTAATAGTTTAGAAGGGCAAAAAAGTAGCTTCAGACAGTAAGTATAAGTTTATCAATCTAATAACAAAAGAGTCTGTAAAGCGAAAAAAACGTACGTTTTGTACAACCGTCCCCTCCATCTGCAATAACCACACGACTTTCCG
>JAGVEU010000103.1 GCA_020057985.1 Calditrichota bacterium
ATTGAAAGCCGCTTGTTCGATAGCACCGGGGAGTTTCTCAACCGGAGCTTGAACCGGATAGACTTGAGCAAGGATTCCCAAATCGGCAAATGAAACGGTCTGTGACTCTGTAGACAGAATTTCAAGCGATGGTTCCGCCCCATACGGGATGCTGATGAGTTTGCGGATCACGGGCAGTTGCGGATGGCCAATCTCTCCCCACACTCCTCCATCAGGGACTGAGAAACGAGTGAACTCGCCGGTTTGAGCGCCAATGATCTCGCGATCGAAGCCCGGCACCCGGAAATCCATCTCGATCAGAGACGAAGTTGCCGCGCGAACCTCAACAGAAGGAGCAGACGGAAGCGACAGCCCGTCCAAGGGAATCCAATGGCGCGCAGTGTTGCCTTGGGCAAATGTAGCTGCGGCACAGAGTGAGAGCAGACAAAGAACAGCGATTCGTAGATTCGTTTTCATGGGATCTTTCTCCAAAGGTTATTATCAGTATTGGACGGCGACATCTCAATGTAAGTCGCATGCGCAATGTTTCACAAGGGGGAATCAAAAGGTCGTCACCCCTAATCTACGAACAAAACCGCCGTTTTGCAAGTGAATAAAAGATCAGCCGAGATGATTGTTCAATGGACAGACTCATCCAGAATGTGACTCGACCGTGCTTGTTTCCGATCTCCGAGAGGCATGAATAAAACGGATCTTGATATGCAGAAACACTATTACTGCCCCACCAGCCCATTGCTTTGGACGGAGTTCTTCATAACGTCCGATTAATCAACTTTTCCGACAGGATGAGTCCGATTTGAAGAAGTGTGCGCTGCCATGTTTCGACGGACTTGAAGCTAGGAATGTTCAACTCTTCGTTGAAATATTTCGGCCTTTCCTCTTGACTTTGTGGATTCTTTCAGTATATATTATTATTCTACACTGTGTCCCGCAATCCGACGCTCATCTCTTCCTCCTGTCTTGGGGCACAAGCAGACTTCGCTGGGTCAGAAACATGTTCTCCGAGGATTCCTATGGCAAGGGTCTACTCCGCTTGGATGACTATTTTACGGCTACTGTTCTTCGCACACCGACCTTCGCTGATGATAACCCTCCAGAACACTCTTGTGCCATCGGCCATCGCATGGCACTGACCCCCTTTATCCCCCTACTGAAGTAGGGGGAGATCAATCCCTTCCTCCGCTGAGTGAGTGAAGGACCGGTTTCATTCATGCTTCTATCAGCAGCATAACTCAAATTCTCTCTGGTCATATATCGTTATCGTAGTCACAACAGTCATTCCGTTCTAACCACTGGAGGCAACAAGAACATGAAAGCACTTGAACGCTTTAGAACCCTTTCCGGAAAACGGGTTATCTGCATTATCGCACTGGCACTCTTGCTCGGCGCATCCGGAGCCGTTGCACAACCCAATGTCAATTTCACTGTTTCGTCCGTCTACGTGGGATGTCCGTCGCTCGGGAATTGCGTGGACGACACTCTGTACCTCAACTTCACCGGTGTAGGCTATTACTCGGGGAAAGTGATCGTGGATCTGCCAACAGGTCTGCAGGCAAACTGGATCGGAACTGGTGCGCACAGCGTGGTGCCACCTACCAATGCCACAGCAAATTTGCAGCTTGCTTATGCACGCAAGCTGGTAGCAGACACGACTCAGATTGAAGTCAACGTCCTATGGGGACCAAATCCCAATCGAAGTGTTAATGACGGCGGGTATTTCGCCACTATCCCCATCTATAGCACATCAAACACACATTCCGCCGCTCTGAACATCACGGGACTCAGCTCGGACTTTGTGAACTCTACCGGTCATCACTATGATGCTGTGCTTGGCTCAGCGACAATCAACGTGGATTGTGAGGTTCCAACAACGTCGCTTTCCGGTGGCGCTGGAGAATCGGGATGCAATGCCTATAGTTCATCTGCCGAGTTCGTGGATGCCGTCATCTTCACGGTCGGCTTGGGAACGGGCACGACGTCACCGCTCGATCACGCCTACATCGTCGCAAATGGGTCTCAGTTCAACCTTTCGAGCTTTAGTGGCAACTGGCCGGCTTCCGGCGATGCCGCGGCTGTGTGGACGGCTCTTGCCAACGGCTGCAACAACATTGTGCTGCATGGATTCGATACCGAGTGTAATCACGGGACTTCTTCGACGCTGGTGGTCATTAAGGACGTCACTGCTCCGGGTTTGACCGTAAGCTACAGTGCTCCCTCCTTCTGCTTCAATGACAGTTCGGGAAGCGCGTACTATGGCGGAACTGAACTCGATGATTGGCTGGACATTAGCACGGATCTTGCAGCAGGATATGCCGCCAACTGTTATGCGAATTCCGGAACCATTACGTTCGAGTCCGTAACCAACTCGGCGGGGGATACGACCTATGCACTTCCTCCGGATCTGAATCCCTTCCCGACATCAAGTAGCGTTCTTGCGTTCTGGAATTGGATTGTCGGGCGAGTTCCCAATGCTGATGGCAATGAGACTTTCAATGTGTGGGTTACGGACTGTGCAGGGAACACGAGTTCCACTCAGCAATTTACGCTTTGTCTCGACTTCACCAAGCCCGCGAACACGTTCACCACGTTTGATGCTTCTCCCACTAACATGGGCGTATGGTTGAAATGGGAGTGGACCTACAGCGCAAGCCAAGCCGTGCAGGTTCAGATTTGGAGAAAGGCCGAAGGCGCCTATCCAACCTATCCTGCCAATCTGTGGTCTGCTGATGGCAACTACGAGAAGATCAAGGGATCACTCACTGCGGGAGGTTGGACCGTTGCCGCAACACAAAGCGGTCCGAATAACACATCGGCACTCTATGCGGGAACGCATGGTGGTCCATCGAATGCGTACTGGCTTGATGCGATTGGGACCGTCGGCGATTCGCTTCGTGACATCTATCGCTACGTTACTTTTGTGAAAGACAATGGCGGCAACTGGTCGCAGGTGACAAATTATACCATCGGGACAAATGCGGATCGTTCCACCAATTATTGGCTGGGAGACTACACCGGCAGCGGCGGAGGTGGAACTGTGGCCACTGCCGATCTAACACTACTCTCGCAAGACTACTTCGAGGCAACAATTGCCGGAAGTGGCACAGCTGATAATACCATTGATATTGGACCTGAGAATTTTGAGAATGGCATTGGAAAGGGAATACCAGATCCTGATCAGTTTATTGACTTCAGCGATCTTGTACCCTTTAGCTTCAACTTTGGCGTGGTTTCAAATGGCGGATTCCTGGTGCGGCCGCCCAACAACAGACCGCATGACAATCTTGATGTGGCTCCCGCGGTGATCATCGCCCGTTCGAATCAGACTCTTTTGTCCGCAGGCGATCATTTCACGGTAACGATTTCACTGTTCGGTAATGCGGACAATTCAGTCAAGGCAGTAGAAGCGCGACTGAGTTTTGATCCTGAGGCGCTTGAGATCGCGGAGCTTGCAAGAACTCCAGTGGCCGTGCTTGATGGCATTGTATGGGGTTCGGCTAAACCGGTTCCAAACCGTAGCGGTGAGGTAGTGGTTGCAGTAGCGGCCATGGGCGAGATTGCTGTGATTGACGGCGATGCGGCTCTTGCGACCATTGAATTCGTGCTCAAGTCCGATCGGGCAACAACGGACATCAAACTTCTATCCGTTAAGCTGGCGGACAGTTATGGCAACACCAACTCCGGAGCGGGGAATATCCTCAGTGTCGGGGCAGAGAATGCACTTCCGACTGAGTACGCGCTCTTCCAGAACTACCCGAATCCCTTTAATCCGACGACAACGATTGCCTTTGACTTGCCGGTAAGCGGATTCGTGACTCTGAGTATCTACAATGTGTTGGGGCAGAATGTTGCCATGCTTATACATGAAAACATGACTGCCGGCCACCATAAAGTTCGCCTTGATGCAAGTGGTCTTTCTTCAGGGCTCTATGTCTAC
>JAGVEU010000115.1 GCA_020057985.1 Calditrichota bacterium
AGCCGCGTGGCAGGTTCGGCAAAGCGATCTTAGGTGAGGGACTTGCTCAGCAGCTGGTCTGTCACAGAATTCGTAGGTGATGTGATGAACCTCTTCGGCGGGCAGTTTGCAAAAGACGCAGAGAAAATTGTCCATTTGCTTCCGCAGTTCTTTCGCCTTTTTATCCTCTGTTTCATCCATTTCGCGATAGTCTTCAAACATAGTTGGTCTGCGAAGCGATTTTTCTACGGGTGCTTGTATTTCTGTGGTTATGAGATAGCGCGGCCGATAGTCCCAAAAGCCGTAAACAATCGGCACATCGTACACCAAACGCATTTCTTTCGATGTTGGTTGATCGATATGGAGATCCATTACTACTGGCAAACTGACTTCTGGTTCGTGCCAGTGATCTCGGCATCGCCACGGCACAGCACGCAATGAGCAAAGAACATCGGAACTGTCTACTGCCTTCATATAGACGGGCGAAGACGGAACGCAACTCTTGCGCCCCAGATAGATCGGCCATCTTGGGTTCTCTAAGGCACTCATATAGGTGTCTATAAGAGTGGCCGAGCCACTAAGAGCAACAATGAACTCGGCATCCACGAGATACTGGCGACGAGAGAGCTGCGTTTCAAACTCGTCAGTATCTTGCGTCTTCTTGATGCCTCCTTGCGCTTTACGTATTCCGTATCCAGCACCTGAGGTGTGATAATCCCATTGGGGTGTTCCCTGATGATCAAGCCGCACGGCCATCTGCATGGAATGCAGTTCGGGCAAATATTTACGGGAATCTTCCCGGCGAATACCCCTCGCACAAAGTAGCAAGCCCAATACGCCGGATTTGCTCGGGAAGAGATCGGTACGGCGAATCTGATGGCGCGAGGAAGTTCCCCATGATTGCATCGGGCCAGCCAGCCGCAGCAACAATGTATGATTCGGTATGTTCATCACCGTCAGTCCGTGGCTTTAGATGAGAGTAGAGCTTCAATCCTTTTGACCAGATCTTCGTGCGACGCAACGAGTTCACGCGAGGTCGTCAAATCAACCTTCGCGTGACCTACCGCAAGCAAAAGTCGCTTGGTATCTGAGGGCGCGAAGGCCGGTGCAATCTCGTCCACATACCATACTAACGCCTTGGCAGACTCGGTCATGAAATTCTTCTCCAAGCCTCCCTTCACAGGCTGTAAAAATGCGTTAGCATAACTTTGCGGACGGCGAACGGAAGAAATTTCCACCAGAATAAGCTCTGGTGCACTCGGATTGGCCATGCTGGTTTGCCTGCCACTGCTGGGGTGTTTGCCATTAAGTTGCACTCTTTCCGAACCGGGATGACTGTTGGAAGCCACGCCTGCAAACACAGAGATCGCATGCGCCAATTCAGCGGTTGTCAATGTGCTGACATTATCATTAAGCGCTTGCATGTCTACGTTGAAGTACTTGTAGAAGACTGAAGAACAAAAGAAGTTTTCCTGCTCTCCTGATCCGATGTAACTTGCTCCGGATTTAGCCACCTGACCGTCAACGTATTCGTGTTTTAGGTCGTCCATGGCCGTGAACCAGTCGCTTTCAATGAAAGCATCGTGTGTTCCAATGGCATGGGCAACCTGACACGCTGCGTCCACATTCACAACCAGATCGCTGGTAGTCATCCTGCCGAATAGCCCAACGTCAACAGTGAACTCCTTGCTGGCAGTTGTGATCTTTTCTAAGAAGGACTTGAGTTCCTTGCTTTTCTTGTCTTGTGCTTTTTCTTCACCTCCCGCTTCTTGACTTTGCTCTTTGACGGTATCGTTCTCTTCACTATTTTTCTTCTTGTCTTTTGCCTTCGGCGGGGTCAAGAACTCCTCATAGACTTTCTTCTGATTGTTTCGTATCTCGACGATATGTTCAGCCGTTCGCATCGCAAATTGCTTTGGAAAGTACACAAGTTGACCGGTCACACCCGGGTCCTTGTCTTCGGATTTTGACTTGTTCTTCTTCCCCGGTTCTGTGCTCTTGTCCGATTTTGTGTCCTTGGGCTCAGATTTGAATTGCTTCGAGAGTGCGTTTAGAATTTTCACGAGTTCGTCTTCTGAAAACTCGTCTTTGCCGGAGCGCAGTACATCCGCGACCATTCGTGGAAAGTAAACTGTCCGATGTGAACGCGCATCTGTAAGCAAGTTGTCAAATTCTGGCGAAAAGCGGATGGTGCGTTTCAGGCATTGACTACTAATCCGAGCGCGCGTTACGCCTCCGAACAAACATTGTTTCGGCTGGCCAATGTCATCCCGGTTTACGTTACCCGGAGCAATTGACTGAAGGACATGAATCTGTACGAACATGGTGTGTTCCTTTCTGAGAGTGTATCTCAGGCTACTAATTGATTAAGATCTACGCAAAGTTGAACCCAATTGAACCTTTGAGGATATGGATGCCGTATATTCCGCTTAATTTCTGATTGGAGTGTAGCCTCAAGGCGATAGCCACTCGGGAACGCCAGCGGATAAACACGCTTTGCTCTGCGTGGAACCTTTTGCCTCATAGGAATATTGTGTAGTGGGTTTAGGCCACTTTCATCTGTGTTCCGATAGCCACGTGGAACTTGGGCCAAAAGCTTGAGCAGCAGCCATGCGACGCCATGCGATGGCAAGTGGTGCTTTTCTTTTAGGCTCCAGTAGAGACCCGCCAACAGATTAAATGCGGCTGGTCTTTCTTGCATCGCACGCAAGGATGCACCTGCAAGTTTGGACCAATCGCCATCGGACAAGTGGTTTGTCGCAGCCTGAATGAATTGCTGTATACCCTTCTCGCCATAAGATCTCGCCGGTAGTTGCCACCCTTCAGGCAGGCTGGGCATTCTTTTTACCAACTTTGGAATTGACCGAAGGATGCTGTCTGTACTGAATTCCTGCAGATCCACAACTCGATGATCATAGGTCTTGGCGTTCCCCGGAGTTGAAGGAACAATAAGGATCCAACCGCGATGATCTGGATTCGCCTGCACGACTGATGCATATGCGAATCCTCTCTTGTCTATGAGTTTTCCAATGTCCCTCTCCTCTGCAGCAATTACATCGCTGCCTGACGTCATGGCCTTAAACTTCTCGTCTTTATAGAACGCTGCCGGGTCCTTCCATTTCGGCGCCCTTGACTTTGTATAGTCGTTCTTCTTGTAAACTATCTTTCCGATGCCTACCGTCCCACGCTGGCCGCAGTACCAACAAATATCCACTTTCGTTGGCTTTCCCAAGTGGATCCGACGCGGATTCCAAGTGAAGCCTTCCATATAGGGTATAGTCTCACCGTCGGGGAGTGGTTCATAGTGCCCGGACCAATGAGCTTCGCCTGCTGGGATGTCTAGCGTTACAAGATTAAGACCAAGTGTTTCTGCAAGGTTCGATCCTAATGCCAGTGCAATGATAGGCGGTGCCTTGTGTATAGCTGCCGAAAGCCCTTGTCCGCCTTGCTGGGACCACGGCACAACACGCAGCATTCCGAACGTAGTACAGCGTAAGCAAAGTTGTGCGCGCTTGTCGTCACCGTGATGAAAATGTGCGATATTGGTTCCTACCGCAAATTCTGAGAACAGAGAACCCGCTGAATACGGCTTCTTCGTATTCCGAGCCGTAAGGTCTTGCAGGAATGGCACTTGATCATCAAACATGCGGAACGAAGACGCTGAATCCCTAAGGTTGTTGAGCAGACTCGCTGGTACTTCGCCGCTTAGTAGCGATTCTCTGACCTGTATCACACCTCCCGCCATATCCGCCTTCCAATAAAGCAGAGTCAAGAGGAACCGGTGGGCAGCGAATAGGTCCAGTGGGCTTGCAGCAGCGATACAACGGATCTCGCTCGCTCTCTTAAGGGCTTCAAATGGAGAGTAGACTTGAGACTCAGCATTCAAATCCACTATCTCCAGCCAGCAACTATTGAGTACGTTCCAGTCCTCTTCAAGAAGGTTGTATGCTTCTGTCTTTTGTGGCATCAGGTCTCCTTTGCGTCATCCTCAGAATTGGTTGAATGTAAATTGGCGCACGCAGTGCGGCACTACGGGAACATTGTCGGGGTTTGGACACAGCAAGCTGTGTCGCTACAGTGTGGGCGGGCGATTTGCTGTTATTCGTAGCGAACGTGTTTGCTGTAGGGATCCTCGGTCCAGTCGTTATTGCGGCACTTGGGGCAGCGGGCAGAAGCACTGAAACGGAAGTGTCCGCCGCAGCCGCACAGGCCAGTATGCTCTTCGACTTTTTGATCGTATTCCTCTTCCGAAATCGGCTCGCCGGCGAAGTTTTTACTGATGAATTTGTCGCTCTTGCGCGTGGAATGGGCATAGGGGCCGCCGAGGCCTTTGAGATAAGCCGCATGGAGATCGCCGAGTTCTTCAAACGAAATACTCTTTGCTTGTCCGCACGTTTCACAGTGCAGCACGTGAAACGCGGAGCCGCCGCCGGCGTCCACCATGAATTTCGTACCGCATTGGTTGCAAATCGCACCGAAGGATTGACCCATGTTATTCCTTTCTTATTTCTAATTTTTCATTTCTTGTTTTCAAGCGCCGTCCGCACCACTCCGCCGCAATCATCAAGTAATTCTCGGGCGCGCTCGGCACTCATGTTTTTGAAGTGCATGACGAGGGCGGTCTTGAGTTCACCACGGGCGGATTTCAGGATTTCGTCGGCCCATTCGTAGTCGCTGTCGGTTAACTCCATGAAGATTCGTCTGGATCGTGCCCGGAGTTTTTCTGATCCGGTTCGCAAGTCTACCATGAGGTTTTCGTAGCATTTACCAAGCTGAATCATGGCCGTTGTGGTTAGCATGTTCAAGACCAGCTTGGTGGCTGTTCCGGCTTTTAGGCGGGTGGATCCAGTCAGGATTTCGGGGCCGACGGGGAGGCTGATGACGATGTCAGCGATGTCCAACGATGAACGATGAACGATGAACGATGATTCCGTTTCTGATTTCGGATTTCTGGTTTCGGATTTTGCTTCCGGTGGATCGTTGCAGATGATGTAGATGGTTTTGGCACCACGCTCGGATGCGTATTTCAGGGCACCGAGGACGTATGGTGTTCTGCGTGAGGCTGTTATTCCACACGCAACGTCTGTTTTGTTTATACAACAGACGTCGAGGTCGTGGGCGGCTTGTTCAGAATCGTCTTCTGCTCCTTCAATTGCTTTGAAAACAGCACCTTGACCACCTGCAATAAAGCCTTGCACCATCCACGGCTCCACTCCAAAGGTGGGCGGGCATTCGGAAGCATCGAGTATTCCCAGACGGCCAGAGGTCCCGGCACCTACATAGAAAAGGCGACCATCATTGCGAAAAGCCTCGACAACGAGATTCACCGCCTGCTCAATTTGAGGTAATGCGGCAGCTACGATCTCTGGCACAGCACGGTCTTCGCGGTTCATGGCTTCGAGAATCTCGCGCACAGACATGGAATCGAGATTCATTGTGGCCGGATTGCGGGCTTCGGTGGTTAGTTGCTTTAGTTCCTCGAGAACACTTCTACTCACTTTCCGTCCTTTCCAATAGCAAAAGGCGCCCACCAGTAGTAAGTGGTCGCTCTATGATCAACCTCAGACTCAGTGACGCGAAATCGGCTTCCTTTTTCCAGTCAGTTCCTTTCCACAGAATCCAATTTCCGGACGGCTTCACAAGGCGATTCGTCCACCTAATCAGGTCAGGAAGCTCAGCGACAGCCTTGGCTG
>JAGVEU010000119.1 GCA_020057985.1 Calditrichota bacterium
GAAAAGGCGTTTGCCGCCGGAGCCGATATTTCGGAGATGGCTGATGCAGACTCGACCGCGATGCTCTCGCGGGATCAGTTCACCAAGTGGGACAAAATTCGCAAGCTCAAGAAACCTCTGATTGCTGCCGTTTCCGGTTTCTGTCTCGGCGGCGGCAATGAATTGGCCATGCACTGCGACATAATTATCGCCTCAGAGACGGCGCAGTTTGGTCAACCGGAAATAAAGATTGGAGTCATGCCCGGAGCAGGGGGAACACAAAGATTGACCAGAGCAATCGGCAAGGTGCGCGCAATGGAGATGGTGCTCACGGGCAAATTCATTTCCGCGAATGAAGCCCTTGCAACAGGGTTGGTCAATCGCGTGGTTCCGGTGGAATCTTATCTCGCTGAGGCTCAGAAACTGGCACGCGAAGTCGCTTCCATGTCACCGATAGCCGTTCAACTTGCCAAAGAAGCGGTGCTGAAAAGCTATGATGGCTCGCTCTCCGATGGTCTTGAATTCGAGCGCAAGAATTTCTATATGCTCTTCAACACTCAAGATCAAAAGGAAGGCATGGCGGCATTCTTAGAGAAGCGAAAAGCTGTGTTCAGCGGCAAATAAAAAAGTTCACGACACGTTTTCGGTGCAAACTTCCACCACGCAATTTATGGGGATATTGAATTCATTTTTCGCTGCCAATCGTCGCTGGAGCAACACGATTGCACAAGCATCCGTCTTGCATCGCGATCACTTATTCTTTAAGTATCCGCAGGTTGTCGGCGAGTGGATCGCAGCTCAGGAAAAGGCCACGATCCTTGACGTCGGCGCAGGGAAACTGTGCCCGTTTGCTGAGTACACACGAGGCAACAAGAACGTGCGGCTGATCGGTGTTGATATTTCCGATGAGGAAATGTTGGACAACCCCGATCTCGTCGAAAAGCATGTGGCCGATGTCACGCACCACCTGCCCTTCGCAGACGGCAGCGTAGACGCTGTGGTTTCTCGCAGCGTGCTCGAGCACCTCGCAGACCTCGAACGTTTTTGCGCAGAAGCTCAGCGCGTGCTTGCCCCGAACGGCGTCTTCATTCATTTTCTACCCAACAAATTTGCATTGTTCGCGCTGATCAATCAGGCTCTCCCCGGCAAGCTCGCGAAAGGCGCCTTACGCTTCTTCTGGGAGGACAGCAAGGGAATCTGCGGTTTTCCAGCCGTTTATAACCGCTGCTACCCGACCGCTATTGAGAATATTCTATCACGAAACGGCTTTGAGTCCATTGAAGTTCGCATAAGTTTCTATCAGGCATTTTACTTTGGTTTTTTTCTTCCGTTGTTTCTTCTGATTCTGGCGTACGATCGCATCCTTCATGCACTGGGGATTCGCAACACCGCCGCTTTTCTGCTTGTGATTGCGCGTCGCTCCGGTGACACGGTTCATCGTCAGCCGGACTGATATCTGACTCGCACACCCTCTAACTGAGATATGTACGAAACAATCCTTTACGAAAAAACCGGCGCGGTTCTGAAAATCACGCTGAACCGCCCCGAAAGCTTTAATGCGTTTACCGACACGATGCACCGCGAACTCGGTGAGGCATTCAAAGCAGCGGCCAAGGATGAAAGCGTTCGCGCTGTCATTTTGACAGGTGCCGGAAAAGCATTCTGCAGCGGACAGGATTTGAAGGAAGTCAGCAAGAATCCAGATCGGAATCTCGGCGATTCTCTGCGCAAGAACTACAATCCAAATATTCTGCGCATCCGTCAACTTGAAAAGCCGGTGATCTGCGCCGTCAACGGCGTTGCAGCGGGTGCAGGAATGAGTCTCGCGCTGGCCTGTGATCTGCGCATTGCCGCGGATACAGTTAGTATGATTGAAGTGTTTGTCAATGTCGCCCTGATCCCCGACTCCGGCTCGACTTGGTTCTTGCCCCGGCTTGTCGGTTATCATCGCGCGTTTGAACTGTGCTCAACCGGTCGCAAAGTAAGCGCTGAAGAAGCCCTGAAATTAAACCTTGTAGACGAGGTCGTTCCGGCAGATCAACTCATGACTCGCGTGCAGACGCTTGCCGAGGGCTACGCAAAGGCGCCAACTAAGGCAATCGGATTATTGAAGCGAGCCCTAAACCGGGCTGCAGGAACAACCCTTGAATCGTCCTTGGAATATGAGGCTTACCTGCAAGAGATCTGCGGCAACTCAGAAGATTACCGCGAGGGAGTCGCTGCGTTTGTGGAGAAGCGCAAACCGGAATTCAAGGGAAAGTAAGAGTACTTCTCGAAAGCAAGTTGCGATGTTGCTCGCCGAGCCCTGCCATTACTAGGCAGTACCGTCCTCGGTGCTGCTCCGCGAACCGATGGAATCTCTGATCGAGCTTACTTTCGGAAAGAACCATAAGAGTAGCAGTGAAAACAACCCCCCTTTTGTTCCCCCACTGAAGTGAGGGGAGAAAAAAGAAGAATTAATAACCCCAGGGAGTGCAGGATGTCGGAACAGGAAAAAGAAGCCCGAATGATGGCTAAGATCGAGCGCGATGAGGTCATTCACAACGCCGACGAACTCACGGAGGATTACAAACAGAACCTCGTCCACCTGATGCTCATGCAGGCGGATTCCGAGCTGGCCGGAGCGTTCGGATACGTGCCGTGGATTATGAAAGCCGTATCCACGAAGGAGATGCTCACCGTCTCGGCGATTGCTCACGATGAAGTGCGCCACGCCCGCGTGATGTATCAACTGCTCGAGGAGTTGGGTGTGGATATTGAGTCGCGTGTGAAAGAGTTCGATTTTACTTTGCGTGTCGGCGATGAAATCGAATTGGGAACCGTGCGCGCCGCATCGGATCAGCGGGTGAATATCTTCTACTATCCGATTCCTACTTGGTACGACTTCATCATGTTCAATGTGCTCATGGATCGCGGCGCGGGACATCAACTTCTGGATGCCTGCACCTGTTCCTACGGCCCGTGGGTCGCGGTTATGGAAGGCATCATGAAAGAGGAAGAGATGCACATTGCGCATGGCGACTACTGGCTGAAGAAACTGGGGCGCAGCGAAAAGCACCGCAAAGCCACGCAAGAGGCCTTGGATATATGGTATCCACGGGTCATGAACATCTTCGGCAGACCGAACAGTTCGCGCAATAAAACCTACCGCAAGTATGGAATCAAGAAACGCGACAATCATGAAGTGCGTATGACGTTCGCCGCAGAAGTGGCGCAAGTCGTGGCCGAAGCCGGTCTGGTCATGCCCAAGTGGGAGACACCGTCTGACTGGTCGCATCTTCCCGCTGATGGCGTGGTGGCGGGGTAGACATGTCCACTAATACCTTTGATCGCGAAACAACGCTCGCGGATATTCTTCGCTCGAATCCTGCTCTGATTGAGGTGCTTGACCGTTGGAACCTGCATCTTGTTCCTTCAACTGTCGTAGCTTTGATCGCTCCCCTCCATAAGGCAGCCAACTGGCACGCGATTTTCGACGTGGACAAACTGCTTAAGGAGCTGAATGAAAAGCGTGACTTGAATCCGGTTCACATGTCACCCAAGACCAACGGTTCCCCCGCCAATTCATGAGCGAGATTCCGTTTCGCAAAGTTTGTACGGTTGACAAGATTCCGGATGGGCGAGCGCTTACTGTGGAGCTTGACGGCGAGGAACTCGCGTTGTTTCGCAGCGGAAACGAAATCTGGTGTTCAGAAGGCCGTTGTCCGCATGCGTTTGAGGCTATGTCTAAGGCCGTGCTGGAAAACGGCACGGTAGAATGTCTTGCGCACCGCTATTGTTTTGACCTGACCACAGGAAAGGCGATTCGTCCCACGCCGGGAATCGCCTTTCTTAGGATCTACCCTGTAAGAATCGAGAACGGAGATGTGCTGGTTGCCTTTGAAGGAGAAGAAGATGAGTGGTGAAACTTTCGAAGGCAAGCGATTTCGACTTCGACCCGTAACCGAGCGCGATATTTCCGTGCTTTACGAGTGGTATCGCGATCCCACCGTCATGTCCCTCTACGATGGCATCCATTTCTGGGCTGAGGATCTTGAATCCTTTCGCGAAGAGTATCGCCTGTGGCTCAACGAGGAAGTGCGGCTCGGTTTCGCCGGTTCATTCATGATGGATCTAAAGGAATCAGGCCAACCCGTCGGTGAATGCACTTGGGTGCTCGTGGATCGCACCGGCCCGGACAGTCCCGGAGTTTTTCAGGTCGGCGGACTGATCGGCGATCGCCAATTGCATGGACAAGGCTACGGCACAGAGGCCTTGAAGCTCTTACGCGATTATCTTTTTGAGCATTGCAATGCGCATCGTCTCGAAGCCATTACGAGAGCCTTCAACAGCGGAGCCATGAAAACCCTGCATCGAAACGGATTTTCGCGGGAAGGCGTTCTGCGGGAAGCTGTGCTGGTTGACGGGAAATGGCAAGATCGCGTACTCTTCTCGCTACTCCGTTATGAATGGGAGCAGGGAGCAAATCCAAATCACACCTCAGACAGGGGCTAATAAATGCCATCCGACAACTTCACATCAAATATCATCGCCGGAAAACACGTTCCAGCCCAATCAGGAAAAACCCTTTCCATCACGAATCCTGCCACTGGAGAATCCCTCGGAACCTTCGCAGCCTCATCAGCCGTTGATGTAAATGCAGCCGTGAAAGCCGCTCGTTCCGCCCTTGAAGGAAAATGGGCACGCACGGCTCCCGGCCAGCGAACCAGGATTCTTTTCAAAGCAGCCCAACTCATCGGCGAACGCGCAAAAGATTTGGCAGTTGCCGAAACAAAAAACAACGGCAAAGTGCTCGGCTACGTGCTCGGCGAGATCAATCAGGCCATCGAGGACTTTGAGTTCTTCGCCGGAGCCGCTACCAAAGCGAATGGCATTGTTCCACCGCTGCACGGTGCGTTTTTCGGATACACCGTTAAGGAGCCTGTCGGAGTCGTCGCAGCAATCACTCCGTGGAACTATCCGTTGATGCTTGAGTCATGGAAGCTTGCTCCCGCTCTTGCGGCAGGTTGTGCAGTCGTGCTCAAACCTTCAGAACTGACTCCGATGACCGCCAATATGCTGGTGGACATTTTGCAAGAGGCCGGAATTCCTGAAGGTGTCGTCAATGTTGTGCATGGTTTTGGTTCTGAGGCTGGATCAGCTTTAGTCGAGCATCCCGACGTCAATAAAATTTCCTTCACCGGCGGCACAGCAACAGGGCGCGCCATCATGAAAGCGGCAGCCGCAACCATGAAACGGGTGACTCTCGAATTGGGTGGCAAATCTCCTGCAATCGTCTGCGAAGATGCCATTCTGAACGACGCGGTATTGGGTTCCGTCTTTTCCATTTTCTACGGTGTCGGTCAATCTTGTGAAGCTCGCAGTCGTATCTACGTCCATGAATCGCTCTATGACACATTCGTGGAGAAGTTCGTCGAAGCAGCACAGAAACTCAAAATCGGCGATCCCTTTGATAAAGCCACACATCTCGGACCGCTGATTTCCCCGGAACGAATTGCGCTCATGGAATCCTTTGTAGAATCCGCAAAGCAAGACGGTGGAAAAGTGCTTTGCGGTGGCGCGCGTCTGACGGAAGACGATCTTTCCAAGGGTAACTTTTTTGCACCGACGGTTATTGTGGACTTGCCGGAATCCAACCGCTGCGTGCAGGAAGAGATCTTCGGGCCGATTGTCGTCATCTCAAAATGGAAAACAGATGCGGAGGCAATCGCTTTGGCTAATGGAGTGATCTACGGACTGGCCGCGACACTGTGGACGCAAAACATGACCCGTGCCCAGAGCTTCATTCGCGCGATCAAATCAGGAATCGTGACGGTCAACACACCGGCCACCGCACTGCCCGGATTACCGTTCGGCGGTTTCAAACAATCCGGACTTGGACGCGAGATGGCCATGGAAACGATGAATGCCTATCTTGAGACTAAGACCGTGCTCATGAATGCGCTCAACAAGCCGGTGAATCCATTTGGAATCTGAGAGCCTCTGATTTCATAAAGCTGCCTCATAGTGCATGAGATCTTGCCTTTAGCAAAATAGTGTCATTCCCGCGAAAGCGGGAATCCAGAACACGTTTCAAATGGGTAATTGAATTAGTATGACATGCAGGCCGATATGGATTCCCGCTTTCGCGGGAATGACATTCTCCTTGTGGCAGTAGGAGTACACTTCCTCAGATATTCCATAATAGTTTCATTCTATGAACCATTTTTCACACAAGCATAATGTCCGAAAATTCCAAAGCTAAGCTATCCTTTCTTGATCGTTTTCTGACGCTATGGATTTTTCTGGCCATGGGAATCGGCGTGGCGCTCGGTGCCTTTGCTCCCTCGGTCACCGGGGTCATTACACGATTTCAGGTGGGAACAACGTCCATTCCCATTGCCATGGGTCTGATTCTGATGATGTATCCGCCACTGGCGAAGGTGCGTTATGAGGAGTTGGGCGAGGTTTTTCGCAATTACAAGATTCTCGGGTTGTCGCTGCTTCAGAACTGGGTCATCGGGCCGATTCTGATGTTCGCGCTGGCGCTGATTTTTCTGCGCGGCTATCCGGACTATATGGTCGGTTTGATTTTGATCGGACTGGCGCGCTGCATTGCGATGGTCATTGTGTGGAACGAACTGGCGCGAGGCGATACCGAGTACGCAGCAGGGCTTGTGGCGTTCAATTCCATCTTTCAGGTGTTGTTCTATTCGGTGTATGCCTTTGTGTTCATCACCGTGCTCCCGCCGCTGTTTGGTTTGGTGGGAACTGAAGTGCACATCACCATCGGACAGATTGCCGAGAGCGTGTTTGTGTATCTGGGCATTCCGTTCATTGCGGGTTTTCTGACGCGCTTCATTCTGATTCGGGTGAAGAGCAAGGAGTGGTATCACGCTCGCTTCATTCCGAAAATCAGCCCCATCACTCTTATTGCCCTGCTGTTCACGATTGTGGTCATGTTCTCGTTGAAGGGTGATAAGATTCTGGCATTGCCGTTGGACGTGCTGCGGATTGCCGTGCCGCTGGTGATCTACTTTGTCGTCATGTTTCTCGTGTCATTCCTGATGGGAAAAAAGGTCGGCGCCGATTACTCCAAAACTGCAACTCTTTCGTTTACTGCCGCTTCCAATAATTTCGAATTGGCCATTGCCGTGGCGGTGGCGGTGTTCGGCATTCATTCGGGAGCCGCCTTTGCCGCAGTTATCGGCCCGCTGGTTGAAGTGCCGGTGCTTATCGGCCTTGTCAATGTATCGCTTTTTTTTCAGAAACGGTTGTTCGCTGAAAGATGATTGCTCCGTTTGTGGCAGATCCAGCCCGACGCTCAGTCTTGAAAGTGGCTTGCTCGCATTGCGGACTGCCTGTTCCGCGCTCCCTGATTGTCGAGCATCAAGACACGCAATTCTGTTGTACCGGATGTGAAGCGGTCTACAAACTCCTCCATGAGTGCAATCTCGAAGAGTACTACCGGCTGCGTGAAGCCTATCAGGAAAATTCGCCCAGACCGGCAAAGATTACGGGCAAGCATTTCGAATACCTCGATGACCCGGAGTACTTGAAGCGGTTTGCCAAGGCACAAACAGCCGGTGGTTACAGGGTGGAGATCTATCTTGAGAACATTCACTGCATCGCTTGCAGCTGGTTGATCGAGAAGATTCTCATGGAGCGGGAGGGCGCACGCTTTGCCCGCCTCGATCTTGGCAGATCTGTCGTGGAAGTGGTCTTCAATCCGCTTGAAGCAAAGTTAAGCGCGATTGCCCGCTCGCTTGATCTGCTCGGATACACACCTCATCCGATTGGCGAAGATGGTGGAGCAGCCACGACGCGCCGCGAGGCTCGCAGACTTCTGGCAAAGTTGGGAGTGGCCGGGGCTTGCGCCGGCAACATCATGCTGCTTGCCGTGGTGCTGTATGCCGGAGAGTTTTCGGGAATTGAACCGGAATATGCCACTCTCTTCCGCTGGATCAGTCTCGGGCTTGCGCTGCCCGCTGTCTTGTATTCGGCAACTCCGTTTTTCAAAGGAGCGTGGTTTGGACTGCGGGCGCGGATGTTGCCCATGGACTTACCGATCAGTATCGGCATTCTGGCCGCTTTTCTTGTCAGTGTCACGGCCACAATTCTGGATCGTGGTGAGGTCTATTACGACACCGTCTCGGCTCTGATTTTTCTGCTGCTTGCGGGACGCCTTGTCTTGCACAGAGCAGGACGTTGGGCGGCCAGCGCAGGCGCAAATCTTCTCTCTCTGGCTCCGAAGCTCGCGCGACGGATAGATGAAAACTCTGTCCGCGAAGTTCCGCTTAGTGACATGCTTATTGGAGATCGTCTTCAGGTTCTTCCGGGCGAGCATGTTCCGGTAGATGGGGAGTTGATCTCAGAAACTGCTTGGATTAAGGAGTCTCATTTGACCGGCGAACCAAATGCTGTCAAGCGGAATCGCGGAGACTTCATCTATGCAGGTTCGACTTCGGAGCAAGCGCCCTTGGAGCTTCTTGCCACTGCGGTGGGAGAAACAACGCGGTTGGCGCGCCTTGCCGATCTCATGCGCAACGCTTCCACGCGCAAGGCGAAGATCATAACCACGATGGATCGAGTGGCAGGGTACTTTACGGGAGCGATGCTGTCCCTTGCCCTGCTGACCGGTGTTGTCTGGTACTTCATAGATCCCTCGCGGGCGCTGTGGAATGCCGCGGCGCTGCTGATCA
>JAGVEU010000527.1 GCA_020057985.1 Calditrichota bacterium
ATGTGGTCAATCCTAATTGCTGCGGGTCTGTTTGTCTTGCCTCACCTTGCGACCAAAAGCGTATCGTTCTTGCCCTTTCTATTTATCACTGCGGTGCTTCTCGGATTTATATACCTCAAGTCAGGGAGCATGCTGATTCCCATGTGGGGGCATGCAACTGCCAATGCTTCGTGGTTCGGCGGAGTAGTTGCAATTCTGGTCTACATCTTAATAAGTGGCCTGGGAGCATTGATAAATAGGAATTCTGAGAAAGAACATTCGTCAGTGCCAGCGACTGGATCGAGGAGCAAAGAGCTGTGATTGCCAACGCGTCAGTAGATTTGCCACAGAGTAGCTCCTCTCTTGCCGCATTGGAAAATGCTTCATGGCAGGGATTGCGCAATGTCGAAATCTATAGAGACTACTTCGTCACACTCAACAGGACAGTTCATTCCAGCGTCATCGCGCATAACCACAGTCAATCATTGAAGTTCGAGGGAAGGCAATGATCCGCCTCGAGCACGTTCAATACGGGTATCCGGGCAAGTCCGCATTCTCAATATGCGACGTGACATTTGCTTCTGAGCCGGGTGCAGTGTTCAGTCTCTTGGGACCTAACGGAGCTGGCAAAACGACTCTGATAAGAATTCTCTCCGGATTGATACTGCCAACTCAGGGCACGGCGAGCATCTGTGGCTTCGACGTAGCGAAGGAAGGATACAAGGCTCGGGCCTGCCTCGGTCTGGTTCTGGGCGATGAAAGAACATTTTACTACAGACTCTCGGGAAAGCAGAACCTGGAGTTCTTCGGTGGTCTTGGGGGATTAAGTAGGGGAAAACTGAAAAGGAGGATCTCGGACGTGCTAGGGCAGGTGGGACTTGAAGACTCCGCTCGACTATCCTTCATGAAGTACAGCACTGGCATGAGAAAGAGATTGAATCTCGCGCGGGCCCTCCTCGGCGATCCTGAAGTCTATTTGCTGGATGAACCTAATAGTGGAATTGATCCGGCCTCAGCCCGCACAATCCGCGAAATTATTGGCGAGTTGCGCCGACGGGGCCGCACGATACTTCTTACCACTCACTATATGGAAGAAGCTGAGAGGATTTCGAACAGAATTGGCTTTCTCAAAAAGGGAAGCCTGCTAAAGGTCGGTGAACTGTCAGAGTTCAAGAGTGGTTTTCATACCAAGAAGCTCTCTGTTCTCTTTCGAGTCCCGGTACAGGGGGCTACAGAACGCCTGGACCCCATTTGTCAGAGGCTACGGCAAGAAACAGTCTGCGACCGCGTGAGTCTCGTTGATAATGCGATCGAGATTACGTTCAATGGATCGCTCGACATGAATCTGCTGCTCTCTATTATCACAAGTTTCGATTCCGAGGTCTCAACCGTAAAGCTGGACGAACCCAGCCTAGAGGATGTTTTTGTAAGAATGGCAGAAGCTGACTATGTTTAAGCTGTATTTGTTTCTCAAAAGGAGCCTTATCACTTTGCTCAGCTACAGGACGGCACTCGTACTCGGTATTCTTGGGAGCCTCGTGGGTCTCCTGCAGTTTTCCTTTATGGGGCGGTTCCTGACAGAAGGCAATAACTTTCCTGCGATCAAGGCGTACGGTGGTAACCTGCTGGGTTATCTGATCATAGGCACGGCCTTCACTAGCTTCGTCGGTGTCTCGCTGAATTCATTTCAGAGCACGATACGAAGTGAACAGCAGATGGGAACGCTCGAATATCTGCTGATCAGCAATACAAGACTTGAGCTCCTTTTGACATACTCGGGACTCATGAATTTCGTAAGCGCTTTCGTTAACGTCGCTGTACTGCTAGGTGCGGTCGTCTGGGTATTTCACGTTCCGTTGTCAATCAACGTCCCGGGCACGATTCTGTCAATGGCGCTAACCATAACTGCTTTATCCGGAATCGGCCTTATGAGTGCGGGGATCATCATCGTAACGAAAGTGGGCGACCCGATCACTTGGGTATTTACTACACTAACAGGTCTCTTGAGCGGCGTACTGTTTCCCGTCGAGTACCTTCCCAGCTATCTCAAGACAGTCTCTCTGCTTCTTCCGACAACTCACGCCCTCCATGCGTTACGCATGGCAATACTGCAAAACGCGTCAGTCTCAGACATCTCGTCGCAGCTTTTCCTTCTTGCAGGAATCAGCTTCATTACGGTTCCGTTGGGATTCGCTGTCGTGCGGCTCGGATTTGACCGTGCTCGAAAATCAGGATCACTGGCTCACTATTGAATGGAGTAGCATATGGAAGATCACTCTGCGGCAGTACATGGCGAGATGGCAAATGATTCTCCGGGAAGTGTATGGAAGGAAATTGGCGACCTTGGTTTTAGTCCGGAACGGACATTCCGCTCCGTCGCGAAACTGCCTAGATGGTTCATTCCCTTTCTGATTGTCTTGTTGTCCTCAATTGTCTATCAGACTACGACCGGCGGAGTACGAATGGAAGACTTGAAGAGAAAGATCCAAAGCAACTCCGCTCTCAGTGTCGAAGAGGTACAGCGTAGGCTGCACAACATTGACGCTCAGAAGGCCGCGGGATTCAGCTCCAAGCAAGTGCTAATTGGGGTTGCTGGTCTGGTTCTGCTTGAGTCGCTCAAACTCTTCGGGCTATCTCTTGTAGTATGGTTGTCCCTTCGCTTGTTTGGCGTGCAGCCTGCGTTTCGAACCATACTATCGATATGCGCGTTCTGTTCTCTAGTTGTCGTACCTCAATTTGCGCTCAAAGCGCCGTTTGCTCTTCTCAAGCACACCACCCTGATCGAGACGGGTCCTGCACTGATGCTCGGGCCCGATCAACAGGGCGGCCTCTTGTACAACTTCCTAGCTAACTTTGATGTGTTCGTGATCTGGAAGGTGGGATTGCTTGCCGCAGGTCTCCACCTGGCAATAAGCATTAGCAGATCCAAGGCAGTTCAGTGCGTCGGTTGCCTCTGGGGAGGGTGGATATTGCTGACGACACTACTTGGTGATCTCGTCAAGATAGTGTGAACCGTGTGGACGCTAAGGCGATGAAACTGAACATCTGCGCGAAAT
>JAGVEU010000374.1 GCA_020057985.1 Calditrichota bacterium
CAAAGTCAACGCAAAATCCGCTGGCAGTTCACAACTAAAGATGCACGCATCAAACTCCGAAGCCTATATCCTTCAGTTTAGATGGGTTGAGCTACTAGCGCCTTTTCATCATCAAGAATCCTTTGATTAACGAAAGCGAGATACTCTTCCCGACTGCGTTGTATCGAACGTATTTCCTCATTGAGCTTTGCAGCTTCTCTTTCGAGACGGAGCTTTTTGTATATCTCGTCAAATCCTAGGAAAGAAACATTCATCCACCCCTGATTCTCCAGAGGTACTACAATATTTTCATCGCGGTCAACCCAAGCATCGTCAAAACTTATATTTGTCCATTGCGGATATTTTATCCGCAATTCTTCAAGTAATACAACAAAAGCATCGTATAAACTCGATCTTATATTGAGAATATGCTCTACGCCTTGAAAATACTCTACTTGATAAAAAAATCTATCGTCGAAAGCTGACATTCTGCTCAAATGATCTGGAGCATTATTGGCGCCGCCCCACTCCCTTAACCAATTTAAAATAATATTACAACGCATTGATCGATCGCAATAGATTTCATATTTTTCATTTTTAGTCTTTGTGTACTTGTCTCTCGCTTCAATATCTTCTTGTTGCCAATATGTGTTCTTATTTCTTAATTTGTCCACGAATTCATCATAATTCGCGTTCAATTCCGTCTTCTTTCTATCATAGTCAAGGTGCTGTTTCGCATATTTTTTCCTCATCTCTTCTTTTAACACATTGCGGATCACTGCATATCGCGCATACTCATTACACATACGTCGAAAACCTTCCACGTCTGGGCAAGATATTCCCATGCTTTCAAGTTTCGCGGTCAGGTTGTCGATTTTGTTGGAGATGTACAATATCTCAGTATTGAGTTCATTGATTTTCGAATCGCATGCTTTGCACTTCTCTGCAATCTCTTGCGAGTACTCTGACTTATCCCGTATTAACTCCGCTTGTTTTATATAAGCGCTGCAAATCGTTTCATATGTATTGAGGATTTGCTTGAGCACAATGCCGTCAAACTGAGGCATGTCCTTTGTGCTGAGGAAGCTGGACACTTTTTCATGATGCGTATAGTAATCCATGAAACTTTCCAAAGGCACACTTTGCGTATTTGCAATCGCGTCAATTTCGCCTTGGATTTCGGGGAAGAGCATCTCCTCGATGAAGAGGAGTGCCTGAGTCTTAGGATCATACTTTTCGGTCATTAATTCACCTGTCACGAGCTAAATTGTATGTTCTTCGCCGTCAGCCAATTTACAAATGTCTTTTCTTAGCAAAACCCTTAGACCGGGGATTCGCCGGCTGATATCGCGGCTAGTAGGGAGCGGGCACCCAGCCTGCTCGAGTTTATCATTGCTAAATATCTGGAACGGTAGGATGTTTCTTGTGTGGGCGTAATAGGCAATCACGCACTTCTGATGGAAGCGACCATCTCTTTCAAAGGTGAGAACAGCGCTCGGAAGGCGATCTCCGCCCACCACGCAGTTGCCATAGGTTGGCGCGGACAATTGAATCAGATTGGATGAAACCATCTGCTGCGGCTGAGGCAGTTGTTTTTGCGTCTGTTCTGCGGAAGGAGATGTACTTGGCGATTGAAGCAATTTGGAAAGAATCGGGCCAAGCATTTCACGAGCCAGAGCGTCCAACATCTTCATTTTCTCGGCTTCAACAGCAAGCATGGCACGAGTTCTCTCGGTTTCGACCTGAATGTACGCCGAAGTCGTACGTTGAGAATGGTCACGCATCATACCGGTCAGACCGCCCAGAAACTCTTTCATAAGGTCTTGTTGCAAGTTTACTTGTCTATCCCATGCTTCATCCGTTTTGCGGCGCTCATCCGTTTCGCTGATTAAGGTCTTGACGCGCTCAGCCGCTACCTTGATGGCCGCTATTTTCTGCTGTACTGTTGTGCGCGGATTCTCCCAGTCAATGCCTGTCGCGCGTATGACAGCTTTCTCGTCCTCAGACAGGGAATTCCAGAATCTGTCCAAATCTCTTTCGTGCATCATGTCGCTAAACTCTCACGTTGCATCTGAAGGTTCATAGAAGGCACTCCAGTGCAAGATCCTGATTATACACTGTCAGTGAAACTCCTGTTGCAGCAAGCATCTGCAACGAATACAAGAGCAGAATCGCTAAGACAAGCAGCGTTTTCATGGTTTATGCCTCATTAATAGATTTGATTTCTTCGTAATTGCGACTGATCTTTTCCAGTGCATGGTCGAGATCTTTGAGTTTCTGCCGCTCCTGTTCGACCACGTCTTCTTTGGCACGAGACACAAAATCCTGATTCTCCAGCTTTGCTCGCGTGCTGTTGGCAAGCCTCGCAAGCCGCTCGAGTTCTTTTCCGAGTCTGGCCTGCTCAGCTTTTAGATCAATCAGTCCTGAGAGTGGAACACAAATTTCGAGTCCATGGGCAACGGCCGAAGCCCAACCTTTTTCTTTATGCGTGCTGAAAGTGAGAGCATCAAGACCGGCGAGCTTGGCAATAAACGGCGTGAACGTCGTCAGAAATTCCTTCTGCGTTTTTGTGCCACCGAGGATTATGGCTTGCATGGCTGTGGCTTTGGGAATGCTCAGCTCGCCACGGATATTCCGCAAGGAATTCACCACGTCCTGCAGAAGGGAAAATTCATCCTCCACTTCGGTGTCAATGTACTCGCAGCGCAGCATTGGAAACGGCGCACGCATGATAGTCTCCGAGCGATGCGATTCCGGCCAGTGGGATTCCGAAAGCTGCCTTAGAGTTTGATAAATCTCCTCTGTGATAAACGGCATGACCGGATGCAGCAGACGAAGAATGCCATCAAGCACTCCCAATGCTTGAGTTAGGGTCTCGCGCTGCTCCGCTTCAGTGCACTCGGCGAGGCGGGTCTTGATTAGCTCCAAATACCAGTTGCAGTAATCATTCCAGACAAAGGAATACATTCGTTTCGTCGCTTCAGAAAATCGGAAATCACGGAGTGATTCAGTAACATCACGTGCAGCCGAAAAGAAGGCTGAAGTGATCCAGCGATCAATCAGGTTGTCCGGTACGGCGGCGATGCAGTCAATCGGCGTATATGCAAACTCGTCACCGTCATCCGGCAAATTCATGAGAATGAGCCGCGTCGCATTCCAAATTTTATTAGCGAAATTTCTTCCACTCTCGCATAACTCCGATCCAAAGCGAATGTCTCCGCCTCTCGGCGTCTGAGAAACTATCGTGAAGCGCAAGGCGTCCGCCCCGTATTGCTCAATGACGTCGAGTGGGTCTGGAGAATTACCAAGTGACTTGGACATTTTGCGGCCACTGAGATCTCGCACAATACCCGTGAAGTAGACATCGTGGAACGGTTCAACATGGAAAATCTCCTCAGAAGACATAATCATTCGAGCGACCCAGAGGAAAATAATATCCGGCGCGGTAATGAGCACGCTGGTAGGAAAGAAATGCTTAAGGTCTTGTGTATTATCCGGCCATCCGAGTGTAGAAAATGGCCACAACCACGATGAAAACCACGTGTCGAGCACGTCTGGATCTTGTACGAGAGTCAGGCCTTTATATTTCGGATCATTGGCCGGATCATCCACCGAGCAAATGATCTCGCCGGTTTCCTGTACTGTCCAAAGCGGAATACGATGTCCCCACCAAATCTGCCGTGAGATGCACCAGTCGCGGACGTTCTCCAGCCAATGAAAATAGGTTTTCTCCCAGTGCTGCGGATGGAATTTGATTCTACCTTCTCGGACGGCGGCGATGGCAGGCTCGGCAAGTCCCTTCATGCTGACAAACCACTGCTCGGAAAGCAACGGCTCAATGACGGTGCCAGTGCGTTCATTGTGCCCGACTGAATGCGCGTAGGGTTCCACTTTCTCAAGCAAACCCTGCTCTTCGAGATGCTTGACTACCAACTTGCGCGCAGCTTCGCGTGACAGGCCACGGTATTCTTCGGGAACGGCATCGGTCATTTTGCCCTCCGGACTAATGACCGTCACAAACTCAAGACCGTGGCGCTTGCCGATGTCGAAATCATTGGGGTCGTGAGCAGGTGTGACCTTCACGCAACCGGTTCCAAACTCGTGCTCCACATAGGTATCGGCAACGATCGGGAGTGTACGTCCGACGAGCGGAAGGATTGCCGATTTTCCGTGGAGATGCTTGTAGCGCGAGTCGTCTGGATGCACAGCGATGGCCGTGTCACCTAACATAGTTTCCGGACGTGTCGTGGCTACCACCAAGTGACCTGAACCATCAGATAGAGGGTATTTCAGATGCCAAAGGTGAGACTTAACGTTGCGATATTCCACTTGCTCATCGGAAAGCGCTGTACGCGAAACAGGATCCCAATTAACAATCCGCTTGCCGCGATAAACGAGTCCCTTCTTGTAGAGGTGTACAAAGATTGTATCTACTGCGCGCGACAGACTCTCGTCCATCGTGAACCGTTCGCGCGACCAGTCACAGGATGCGCCAAGCTTGCGAAGTTGTTTGAGAATGATTCCGCCGTAGAGTTCCTTCCACTGCCAGATCCGTTCAACCATCTTCTCTCGGCCAAGATCATGCCGCGTCAGTCCCTCTTTTTGGAGTTCACTCTCCACACGAATTTGTGTAGCAATTCCGGCATGATCCATTCCGGGCAGCCAGAGAGTATCCTCGCCGAGCATCCGATGCCAGCGAATGAGAATGTCCTGAAGCGAATTATTCAGCACATGACCAAGTGTCAGCATTCCGGTCACATTTGGCGGTGGAATCATGATCACAAACGGTTTGCAGCCCTCACGAATCGGAGCAACGAAATAGCCGCGTGACTCCCACGTCTGGTAGATGCGGGTCTCGGTGGTAGAAGGAGTATAGGTTTTTTCGAGAGTCACTTTCGGCATGTGTGATTATTGCTTATGCAAACCTGTGAGCGGATCGCTTTGCTTCTAATAGATAGATGTGGATAGAGATCATTTACACACAGTGGTGTCCTGCTTTAAGTCATTGAAAAATATTGTCTGATTGATCTGGATGTGCGTAGGGGCGGTCTAAGGTCTTCCGCAGCCCGCCCGC
>JAGVEU010000237.1 GCA_020057985.1 Calditrichota bacterium
AACTCGAGATTGCGCAAGAAGCAATCTATCCGCTCCAGCGATCCGCGCGCCGATTGCAGAGCATCGGCAGTGAATTTCAACTGCTGCCGGTAGTGAGTTGCCATCAGGGTGAAACGAATTTCACGCGGCGACCAACCTTTTTCTACCACATCGCTGATCGAGTAGATATTACCCAGCGACTTCGACATCTTATCGCTGTCCAGCATCAGAAACTCGGAGTGCATCCAGTAGCGCGCTAATCTCTTCCCTGTGCAGCCTTCAGTTTGCGCGATCTCATTCTGATGATGTGGAAAAATCAGATCAACCCCGCCAAGATGAAGATCGAATTCTTCACCGAGATACTTCAGTGACATCGCCGAGCATTCAAGATGCCAACCGGGTCTACCCTTGCCGATTTCAGTTTCCCAATACACGTCGCCATCAACCGGCTCGTACCCTTTCCACAATGCGAAATCGCGTTTGTCTTGTTTCGCATACTCGTCTCCAGATACACGCTCGACGGACTGCATTCCTTCGACGTCAAGCCTTGCGAATTTGCCGTATTCGGGAAATGCTGCCACGCGGAAATAGTAGGATCCATCCGCTTTATAGGCAAGGCCATTGGACTCGAGCTTCTTGACGATCTCGACCATTTCAGGAATATGCTCAGTAGCCTTTGGATAAACGTCCGCCGGTTCGATACCAAGCATATCGCGATCTTCAAGAAAGATTTTCGCATAGCGCTCGGTGAATTCGCGCATCGGAATACCTTCCTTCTGAGAGCCGGTAATCGTGCGATCGTCTATGTCCGTGAAGTTCATTACCCACGTAACTTCATATCCGCGGTAGCGTAAATACCTGCGCACGAGGTCGGAAAAGAGGAAGGTGCGGAAGTTGCCAATGTGCGCACGGTCATAGACGGTCGGACCGCAAGTATACATCGAGACCTTGCCCGGTTCGCGCGGTACAAACTCCTCAACTTTGCGGGTTAGTGTGTTGAAAAAACGAAACGACATGGATTAAGAATTTGCCTTCAGCGGCGTCGGAGTGCGAGGTAATGGATTCTGTGAACTCAACTGAGAGATCATGTGGCGATAACGCTGCACATAGCTTGCGCTGGACACAAGAATCATCAGAACGGCAAGCCACATCAGAGCTTCCGGCAGTGGTATGGGGAGCAAATCGGGAGTCCAATAGACGGTGTACGAGATCAGGGTGACAGCTACGACAACCATGGTCACTTTGCCGAGAAAATTCGCCGGCAAAATTGAATCGGTCTTGCGATAAGCAAAATAGCCGGCAACGACAATAGCGCCGTCACGAAGCAGAATCAAAGTCAGGAACTGCCACGGGAGTTGATGCTCACGCCACGGTAGAGCCAGAAAGAGCGCAAGGAAACCAATCCAAGCCTTGTCTGCTACGGGATCAAGGACTTTGCCCCACTCGGATTCTTGATGAAAAACCCGGGCAATCAACCCGTCGAGCAGGTCGGTTAATAAGGCAATGCCCATAATAACGAGCGCCCAGAGATTGTCCTCGCCACCCCGATGCAAAAAGACAAAGAGCGGTAGCAGCAGCCACAGCCGGCCCAAGCTAATGGCATTGGGCAGCGTGAAAATCTGCTTCGAGGAGAGGGTTTCAATCCGCTTCTTGCGGATTTCGGGGTTCTTCATTCTCTTCAGACTTGTGAACACGGATTCGATCAACTTCGATGATCCAAAGTTGACTCTCGATTGACAAGCACTCGGTCTTGGCCAAGAACCGGCTGATCAACTCTTCGAGTAAAGATATTGTGGGATTGTGCGGCGCACGAATCACAACAATGCCACTTGCTTCTTCTGGCGAAAAGCGTAGTACATTTGCGAAGTCAAGATCAAGAGTCACAAGACAGCGTTTCTCTCTGCGGCAGATCTCATAAAGATCCGAGTCAGTGTTCCGCGCAGGTTCTCGTCCAGTTTGAATCTCACGAAGAACACCCGGCTGCAATATCCACGTAACTTTGACGTGACATCTCTGCGCCATAGGCAATAGCTGCGAGGATGTCTTCAGAGGTCAACTGAGGATACTCCGCAATCAATTCGTCTGTCGTCATCCCGCTGGCAAGTAAATCAAGGATCAGTGACACCCAGATTCGAGTGCCGCGAATACATGGTTTGCCAAAGCAGATATTCGGGTCAACGGTTATTCTTTGCAATTGAGGATTCATTCAATTCTCCGTGAAAGGCTCACAATTTCAATCCTATCCAAGCGAACCCAGTATCCGTTCAAGCTCAGCTTGCGCCCATTTTTCGTCGGACTCACTGGCGAGGCGTTTGGACACATACTCGTCGAGATGTACCGGATACTCGCCGGTGAAACAGGCTTTGCAGAAGCTGGAAGGTTCTTGTGCGGTGGCAGCCAACATTCCTTCGACGGAAAGATACTTGAGCGAATCCACGCCAAGGTAGTCTCTGATCTCCTCCGGTGAATTCCACGCTCCAATAAGTTCCTTTCGTGTCGGGAAATCCATGCCATAGAAGCACGGAAATCTCACAGGAGGTGATGCGACCCGGATATGAATCTCCTTAACACCAACGTTGCGCAGGGCACTGACAAGTTTCTTTAGCGTAGTGCCACGTACAATAGAATCCTCAACCAGCACGACACGTCTGTCCTTCAGCACTCCAATCACAGGATTATATTTGATTCGGGTATGATAGGAGCGCATGAAAGGCGAGGGATTAATGAAGGTGCGCCCAATGTAATGATTGCGAATCAGGCCGATTTCAAACTTGATTCCACTCGCGCGTGAGTAGCCGATGGCAGAGGTGTTCGATGAATCGGGCACAGAAATCACAATATCCGCATCAACTGGCGCTTCCTCGGCGAGGATTTTTCCAAGTTTTCGTCGCGCTCGATCCACGGAGTCACCGAAGATTCTGCTGTCAGGACGGGAAAAGTAGATCAATTCGAAAACACACATGTGGTGATTTGCAGGAGCGTAAATGAAAGACTCCATTCCGCGTGCACTGATAGTAAGAATTTCACCCGGCTCGACGTCGCGCACATAGGTTGCATTGATTAAATCGAGTGCACAGGTCTCGGAGGCAGCCACAATCGTATCACCCCTGCCGCCGATGCAGAGGGGACGAAAGCCATGCGGATCACGCGCAATGACCATCTCATCTTTTGACAGAAACAGTAGCGAGAATGCTCCTTGTACGCTTTTCAGAGCTTCGGCAACACGCAAGGTCAATGTAGGTTCCTTAGAGCGAGCGATGAGATGGACAAGCAATTCGGTATCTGAATCCGTTTGGAATATCGCACCTTCGCTTTCCAATTGTCTCCGCAGCGTTAGTGCGTTTGTCAGATTCCCATTATGCGCAACCGATAGTGCCCCGTCCTTTGTGTTCATAACAATCGGCTGAACGTTGTTGCCCACCGAAGCTCCCGTCGTGGAGTAGCGCACGTGCCCGATCGCGCGATTGCCTGAGAGCAAGTTGAACTTCGCTTGATCATTGAAAACATCTGCAACCAGCCCCATGCCGCGAATATCAAATAGCGCAGAGCCATCTGAGGAGACTATTCCTGCTGATTCTTGCCCCCTATGCTGCAGAGCGTAAAGCCCAAGGAACGTCAGTTCGGCGGCTTGAGGATGTCCGAAGACACCCATGATTCCACAGTGATCTTGAGGTTTGTCGAGGTCGTATTCGTGCATGGCTGCCCTTCAATTATAACCTATTAATATACAACTTGTAAATGGTCATTGTCAACAACCGCCCAGCATGTTATCTGTATTAGAGAACCGGAGCTTGCAAGTTGATGGCAGTATTGGTATCTTAAACGGTTGGAATCGGGATTTTATGGCCTGCCATTCTGTTGAAAATACACCGTATTTCTCACAACTCCCATACCATCGGACTCTTCAAACAAAATTAACACAATGACTTACGACAGAAATATCCGCAAACCGGTCTCTTCACGCCAGAGGCAGCTTGTCCGAAAGCTCACCACTCAAGATCGTGTGCGCACTGCTTTCCAGTCGGATCGCGTTTCAGAGTCAAGCTCTCGAGAGCGGTCATTTGAGGAACGTCTGGGACGCTTGCCTCATCGGCCGAGAAGCTCGGAGAATCAGCGGATTCTCGCCCGTCTCGGAATCGAATCACGCACAATTTGGAACAAATTGACTGAATCAGGCGGTCGCCTTGATGTGAGTGACCATACTCCAGCAGAAGTCATCAAAGATCTATTCGCTATGAGCAAGAAAGCTTTCAAACGCGGAATTGGACACCTCTACAGACTTCGACTTGTCAAGATTGCTGAGGATCATATCGAATCTCTTTCAAACGAGAATTATTCTGAGGAGAGGGGCAGGCAACCTCTGACATCACATCACTCTGGAGAAAGTCAGCCGACTCGGACTTATACACAAAGTACGCGAACTGATTCTCCAAGACCACAGCGCTTCAGTAATGAAAGACCTTACACGCGAAAGACCGAGGAATCAGACAGGCGGAGTGAACAGCCAACCTCACCGAGATCTCGTAGTCAAGATGCGCCACGCCGATTCGAGAATGATCGGCCTTATGCACGGAAGACTGAGAGTACAGATCGGCGCAGTGAACGACCAAGCTCGCCAAGGCCTCGCCGATTCGAGGATGACCGTCCTTATGCGCGGAAGACTGAGAGTACTGATCGGCACAGTGAACGACCAAGCTCGCCAAGGGTGCCCCGATTCGAGAATGATCGGCCCTATGCGAGGAAGACTGAGAGTGCTGATCGGCGCAGTGAACGTCCAAGCTCACCAAGGCCTCGCCGATTCGAGAATGATCGGCCTTATGCGCGGAAAACTGAGAGTACTGATCGGCGTAGTGAACGACCAAGCTCACCAGGGCCACGCCGATTCGAGAATGATCGGCCTTATGCTCGGAAGACTGAGAGTGCTGATCGGCGCAGTGAACGACCAAGCTCGCCGAGACCACGCAGATTCGAGAATGATCGGCCTTATGCGCAGAAGACTGGGAGTACAGAGCGGCGCAGTGAACGACCAAGCTCGCCGAGACCACGCAGATTCGAGAATGATCGGCCTTATGCGCAGAAGACTGAGAGTGCTGATCGGCGCAGTGAGCGACCAAGCTCGCCAAGGCCACGACGATTCGAAGGTGATCGGCCTTATGTGCGGAAGACGGAGAGCACAGATCGGGGCAGTGAACGACCAAGCTCGCCGAGGCCACGCCGGTTCGATAACGACCGACCACGGACAAGTAAATCCGGTA
>JAGVEU010000207.1 GCA_020057985.1 Calditrichota bacterium
ATCACGGGCGGCTTGAAAAGGCCGCCCGCCGCATTTCTTCCCCTCTTTTTCAGTAGAGTTGCCGGAGTGATTAGCACGAAAGAAAACCACGGCGAATCAATATCTCCTTCATCTTTTCAACCTTTCAAGAACTTCTTCACGGGTCATGATGCCGGGGTCTTGGGGAAGCGTTTGCAGGAGCATAACAGGCTCGACCGAGGTGACGACATTGTAGAACATGCCGTAGTTATAGTGAACGACGCGGACATGCGTGTAACTGGTATCGCTGGTGAAGCCGTGGTAATAGTATGGTCCATCAACGGTCGGGGAATAGAAAACGAGATAGCCCGTCACATCAATTAGGCATCCACCTGTTGATTCCGACACTGGATCCCAGAGCAAGACAGCATTCTCGCCCACGGATGTGATCACAATCTCCGGCGCGAGCGGAATCGTATCAGTGCATGGAATGAATTCAAAGATACCAAGGCGGTTCTCATCCCCCATGAAGACGTAATTCCCCGTTACCGCCACACAATACGCACCTCCCGGCGTGTCATAAAAGCCCGCCTCTATGGGTTCGGTGGGATTCGTAATGTTGATCACCCGCAAACCACTGAGGTCGTCTGCCACATAGGCGTAGTTTCCCGCCACAGCCACGCCCCAAGCATAACCCGGGGTGTCATAGAATCCCACTTCCGTGGGAGTGGCGGGGTTCGTGATGTCGATTACCCGTAGACCACTACTCCCATCCGCCACGTAAGCGTAATTGCCCGCTACTGCCACGTACCAAGCATAACCCGGCGTGTCATAGAACCCAACTTCTGTCGGTGCGGCGGGATTCGTGATGTCGATCACCCGCAAACCACTAACAAAGCCCGCCACGTAGGCGTAGTTCCCCGCCACAGCTACTCCGTTCGCACTCCCTGGAGTGTGACAGAAGCCCGCCTCTGTAGGAACAGCGGGATTAATAATATCAATGACCCGTAGACCATTATTATCTGCCACGAAGGCGTAATTCCCGTCTACCGCCACACATCGAGCAGCCCCTGGTGTGTCATAGAATCCTACTTCCGTAGGAGTTGTAAGATTCGTAATGTCAATCACCCGCAGACCACTAAGCCAGTCCGCCACGTAAGTATAATTCCCCGCCACGTCCACACCAACCGCATATCCAGGCGTGTCATAGAAGCCCATCTCGAATGGAGCAGCGGGATTCGTGACGTCGATCACTCGCAGACCATAATTTGAATCCGCCACGTAGGCGAATCCCCCCCCCACCGCTACACCATAGGCCCTCGCCTGTGTGTCATAGAATCCCACGCGCCGCACGTTGAGACTATCCTGGGCGTTGGCTGCGCAAGTGAAACACCAGACCGCAGCAAGAGTGAATCGAAAACAGAATATCTTCATGACTCGAACTCCCTTAATCTACTTCTTTGTCTTGATTGCCCGTAGAAAACAATTCAAGATAGCACTATTAGGACGTAAGTCAAGCCATTCGCTGCATTCATCTGTTTCAGGCAGCCTTCTCTCAAGCTCGAACTTTCAAAGAATCGGCTCATGCCTCAAAAAAGAGAGGCACAGCCTCCGCCATGCCTCCTCCAAATTTCGTAACTCACACCAGAAATTGAACATAATGTAAGTCAAATAATCACAGCAGATTAGAATCTAAGTAATTAATAATTATGAATTAATAATCTGAAAATTTCTCTTGACAAAGACGTTTGAACAGTATATCTTGGTTCCAGACTTCGTCAGCAGTCCTCTTTTCAAGTTTGCAGTTTGAGGTTTGTAGTTTTCCTTCAGCCTTTTCTTGCCACCATCATCCACCCTCCGCCGTGCTTATTATTGCTGTGCACGTCGAGCCACATGAATAGGGCAGCGGGCAAATAGAGCACAAGCATCCACGGAACTGCAATGATGGCAAGGAGCTTGGAAGTGGAAAGCAGCAGCATCGGAATGCGTTGCAGAATCATCCATGCGAGTTTACCCCACACCGGGCCGTAAGTGTACTTCAGCTTCTCGACCACGAACCCCGCGCGCGTCATCTTCTCTCTAAATTCCTTTTCCGTATAGCCCTGCCGTACATGCTCGCCGATCACGCTGAAGGCTTCGCCCTCATCGTGTGATGGAGCTTCTTCAGTTGTCGTGGGAGTGGAAACGATAAACACTCCGCCATTCCGCAACGATGCGAATACATTGGCATAGACCGCTTTGTCTTCCAGAATGTGCTCCATCACGTCCACCGACAGCGCCAGATCAAAGCTGTCCGGCTTGCGAAAGGTGGTTAGATCATCTACAACAAAGGTGGCGTTCTTCTGCCCGACTCGTTGCGCAAACCAATTGCAATCCTCGACCTGCTCTTCTTTCACGTCCACCGCCAAAATCGCATTCTGCGGAAAAAGCTTGCCCATCAGATAAGTATATTGACCGTAGCCGCTGCCCGCATCGAAAATATCCCACTTGTTTTTCTCGCGTGACAATCGTTTGAGTTCCGCCCGCACATGCCATTGCCGCAGAAACAGCATTCCAAGCGCGGCATAAAACAACCGCCGCATCAGAACATTGCGGGAAATGAATTTGCCTAAGACGGCTTTGAGGGGATCGTAGTGGATTTCTTTGATGGACATATCTTGAAGAGCGCACTGCCGTGCGGCGCTACCTATGAAATGATGTTATGGCTGCGATCAGACCTTCCCAACTGTATTTGCCGCGTTCGCTGCGAATGTTTTCGACAAATGCACTTCGACCGCCAGTGTCATAGAATGCTTGTACGGCTTTGCTCACTTCTTGCGGGTTGTCGGGGGGAATAATGTAACCGGTTACTCCGTTCTGAATGACTTCGCTTAGCCCCCCGACGTCGGTGGCAATCACGGGCAGATCCAATGCATAGGCGATTTGAATAATCCCTGACTGTGTGGCGCTACGATAGGGCAGCACCGCACAATCGCTTGCCGCAAAATAAATTCCCACTTCTTCATTGGGCACATAGTCATCGCGGATGATGACCGCATCGTCGAGCCTGAGTTCTTGGATCAGTTTATCATACTCAGATCGTGGTTGATAGAATTCGCCGACGACTAACAGTTTGAGATCAGGATAGTTTTTTCGGATCGCTGGCATCGCTTCAAGCAGCACCTTCAATCCTTTATACTCTCTGACAAAACCGAAGAATAGCAGCACCTTTGCATCTGGAGCAAGTCCGAATTGCTGGCGTGCCTCGCTCTGATTTCCGGCAAAGGGTTTATAGCAGTCGTAAACTGGATGAGGAGAAAAAGTAACTCGCTGCTTGTCAATCTCCGGAAACCACGAAAAGAGATCGCGCTCCACGATTTTGCTTTGGGCAATGAAATAATCGGTCTGCGATACGGCCATCCGTGAAAGGAATTTATCTCCCGGACGATGTTCGTGAGGGATTACATTGTCCAGAATGTAGAGAACTTTCGCCCGTGTGTTTTTCCTGATCCAGCGCTGCACAGCCCAATAACCCGGTCCGAAAAATGGCATCCACCATTTGAAAATCACCAGATCGGGATCTATCTTCTTGATTTCGCGATAGGTGCGCCACCAACTTCTCACTCCAAGCGGAGCAAAACGCTGGACAGGATGAATGTCAATGACGTCTTCGCTGCTTTCGATCTGTGTTTTGCCGGGGAAAAGCCAGTTGGGAAACTGCTTGATGAAGGAGACGAAATGCACCTCGTGACCGGCGGCGCGCAGCTTTTCATAGAGGATGGCAAGATATTGAGCAATGCCGCCGCGCAGCGGATAGGCAGGGCCGACGAGCACAATTCGCATTACAGCGCTTGCACCTGTCGTTCGACTGCCGCAAGGGTTTCGGCAGGAGTAATGCGGCTCATGGAGTCGTGCTCACAGACAGCTTTGAAGAAACATCCGCAGGGAGGATTAGGTTCCAGGATTTCACCACGACCGTACAATTCAAACTCGTGGCGGTTGAAGATATTATTGAACAGCACGAGCCGTTTCTGTTGACCAATCGCAAGGTGCATTGCCATCGTCACTGCCGTGACCAGCACATCGCACTCTCCGACCAACCGAATGAACTGCCGCATTGGAAAATGACCCAAATAACTTGCTCCGCTGGCCACAGCGATTCTCCGATTCTTCTCATGCTCAATCGGTCCGCCGAGCGCCAAAACTCCGAATCCCTTTTTCTTCAGGCCAATCGCCAAGTCAATCCAATGCTGTTCCGGCCACAGCCGCGAACTCCAGCGTGGGGCACACCCTGTATTCAATCCAATCAGCGGTTTACCCTGCGGAATTCCTTCAGGCAGAGCTTGCTCGCGGCACGGATCAAGCACATACTCCTCGCCGTTCCATTCCAGTCCACAGATCTTGAAAATCTCCTGGGGATAGGTCAGACGATTTGCCTGATTCAACTTATCATCTATCCCCGTGAGAAACTTGGACAACGCGAGTTCATTGACCGGAGCCGGTCTTCCATTTTCCAGATGAAAACCCGAGCGTTTGCTTGCCTTGAGGCCATTGACCAGCGCACAGGCTTCGCGATCCTTGTCAAGGAGAATCACCCAATCCCACGTCGTTCCTTCCACCACCAGCGAACTATCATAGCCCCATCGCAACGCTTCATCTACTCCGTCAGCTTCAGCAGCGCGAGTCGGGATCACGTCCGGAGTTTGAGTCAGCCAACTGATCCATGCCTGAGGATAATCCTTGCGCAGTCTTCTTAGCAGCGGAGTCGTGCGAACCACATCTCCCACCGCCGCGAGCTTGATAATAAGAATCCGCTTGTTGACTGGATCATAGTGCGAGCAGCCCTCACAGATTACTCCGTGAATCTTATGCGGTTTGCAGGGAAGGTCGCCTCGGAAATGGCGGCAGTCGCGATGAAGAAGATAAGGCATGGGGAGAAAATTAAAAAATAGAAATTAGAAACTAGAAAGAAGAAGATTGACAAGACATCATTTTCTCATTTCTCATTTCTCATTTCTCATTTCTCGTTTTCTTGTGAAACACCGGTGTGTAGAGCGCATCCAGATAGTTTACGAGATAGATTCCAAGGGTGACATAGCCCACCACATTGCGCGTCTGCCATGAACGGCGATATTCGGAATAGGCGGTTTCGACCGTGGGATCGAAGTAGGTTTTTTTGTCGAGATAGTCATTGTGGCGACCATTCACTTCGATTTGCATGAAGATTAATGCGGCGAGTGAAACCAACTGTGCTGAAGCAAGAGCTGCGCCCTTGACGTCCTGTTTTTTGTAGAATTGTCCCCAACCGGGAAGCACTGCGGATCTCCATGAAGCCGCCATTCGCACGTCGGCCTGCGGCATTCGATACACCTCCGGCTCACTCATGATCCTGTCCATGTAAACCTTCTTTGCTTCGCGGAAAACTTCTACAATCTTGGGCGAGATCTGAACGGGATCGAGTTCATAAGCCGGATTCGTAACGACTACACGAGTGAACTCTTGAAGCGCAACACCTTTCTGCTCTTTGGCTACATACACAAATCCAAGTAACAGATGAAACTTCAATTGTCCAAATTCGTCAAGTTGCTCCGCAGAGCGGAGTCCACGCAAAGCGGCAACTTCAGCACCTTCAAAATCGCCGTTGTCATACGCAATTTGCGCGACATGAAACAAGCTGTCGGCGGGCGTCTGGGCAGATGCCGACACTACAAGAGTGACAAGAAGTAAGATGCTGATGAAAAATAGCTTGCGCATGATTTTGCAGCATGGGCGCACTGCTGTGCGCCCCTACCACCTGATTGCCTTATGCTCTGATTTTGTTGATTTCTTCCGTTAGCTTTGGCACAACTTGGAAGGCATCGCCCACGATTCCGTAAGTAGCCACTTTGAAAATTGGCGCGTCCTTGTCTTTGTTAATAGCAACAATGACGCGGCTTGTATTCATGCCGGCAAGGTGCTGCACCGCTCCGGAGATTGCGACGGCAACATACAGAGTAGGTGAAACCACTTTGCCGGTCTGCCCGACTTGATCGGAATGCGGCCGCCAGCCGGCATCAACCACAGCACGGGATGCACCGACGGTTGCGCCGAGTGCCTTGGCAAGGTCTTCGATGAGAGTGAAATTCTCCGGCCCTTTCATGCCACGACCTCCGGAGACAATTGCATCAGCTTCCGTGAGATCAAGCGCACCGCCCGACTGGACTTTCTCCTCAATCACACGAGCCCGAATCTTGGAAGTATCCAGCGCAACGGTTCGGTTTTCGACTTCGGCTGCGTTGCCATTCACAGACTGCGCAAGAAAAGCTTTTGGTCGGAGCGAGAGAATCGGGCACCCACCAGTAACCTTCGCCCACATCTGCACCTTGCCGCCGTAGATCGGTCTGAGCGCTCGCAGTTCGTCATTCTCAATTTTCAAATCTGTACAATCGGCCAGTAGAGTATGCCCGACTCGCGCGGCAACTCGTGGCCCAAGATCATGTCCGCGTGAAGTCGCGGAAAACACAACGGCAACCGGATTCTCGGATTTGATGACTTCCGCTGCGGCTTGCGCGTAACCCTCGGTGGAATAGGCTGAGAGTTCCGGATTCGTGACTTGAATGACTTTTATAACGCCATAGCCGCCTAACAAAGCGGCATCGGCAATGGAACCAATTGTGACCGCAACGACGCTTGCGCTGAGACCATCAGCAATTCGCTTCGCTCCGGCAAGAGCCTCAAAGGTTACTGACTTGAATTTGCCATCTTTGGCATCGCAAAAAACTAAGACGATTGACATTGAAATATGCGGTTTATGTTTAGTATTTGTTTGATTCAAAAGGCTACGACTGTGCCCGTCACCGTTGCGTCCGCTGAGGCGGGTGTCCTCAGCTTTCAGCGTTTCAGTGTTTAAGTCCCTTACTCCGTCACTCGCATCAGCACAATAGCCATGTCATCAGCAATGGCCGATGCGTCTTTGGGTGTGACCTGTCGAAAAAGCCGTTGGGCAATATCTATGAGGCGATCAAACTGATGTTCGGACAGAAAATACTTCAGCCGCTCATAGCCGAACATGTCCTCGAATCCGATTTCCGCCTCTGGAATACCATCTGTATAGAGCACAATCAGATCGCCCGGCCCAATCGTGTACTCCATCTGAATAAAGGGCCACATGTCCATCATTCCGAGCATGATTCCACCGGCGTCCATTTCGATGACTTCTCCGGTTTTACGAATGATGTAGCCCGGATTATGACCGGCATTGCAGGCGGTAACAGTTTTTCGATCCGCACACACCTCGCAGAGCAGCATGGTGACAAACTGCTCGGGAGCGGTGCGACGAAACATCTCGCGGTTGAGGAGTGATACAATTTCAGTTAGCCCCCTTCCCGGCTGGGCAACGGCATGAAGAGTTGCCTGCAAGTTTGACATGAGTAATGCCGCATGAAGTCCATGTCCGGCCACGTCGGCGACACAAACCACGACGCATTCGTTATCAAGCGAAAAGAAATCGTAGTAGTCACCGCCCACGGATTGCATGGATTGGTGTAAGCCGAGGACTTCAACACCTCTCACCGTCATCGGCCCTGAAGGCAGAAGCTTGAGTTGTACCTGCCGCGCTTTCTCCAACTCGGCATCCATTTCCGCAACCATGCGTTTGCGTTTCTGTTCGCGGCGGCGCAACTCAAAGAGCGCGGCAACTCCGCCGAGTCCGAAGACTGCCAGCACCATCATGCTGTAGCGCACCCATTTCGGCAAACGAGTGAATCTGGACAGCGCCGTGCGTTCCACACCTCGCGATTGGTGATAGACCAGCAGCAGCGTGTCTTCTGTCATATTTTCGAGATAGGCTCCCCAAACGCGCTGGCTTTTGTCAAGATATCGCACGCCGTTTTTTTCAAACGTGCGGGAGCGCAGCATGTAACGCATCTGCAACGTGATCGTTGCCGGGTGATCAGAGTGAACAGCAGGAAATATTTCTAATGTCGGACGCAAGAGTAGAACATTGCCATCCCAAAACCACTCATCGGGGACCGGTTTATAGGCGATTCGCGCTTCATCATAGCTCCAAGCGAAGAGTCGTGTCTTGGCGGATTCACCCCCGCGGCTCTCCACGAACCAGCGGACATTAGTCTGTGCCGGATTCTTTCCACGCACCTGTTCTCCAGCCAGCGAATTAGTAATTGCCAAGTGCATGTCCGGCGGGAGAAAAGCCTGCTGACCGATTAAGAACAGAGTATCATATCCCGATGCCGCCAACAGCCGCTCTCTTCGCACAGCAGCAAGACTATCCCGTTCAGCGAAAACTCTGGTTAGCCGTGCGACATTGACTGTATCTATCCCACGGATTCTAAGACTTTGCGCTTTATAGGTTGCTTGCGGCGCTTCAGGAGCGCGAGCGGCGAGGGTATCAAGCAGCACGCGCAACGGGGGGACAATCACCGCGCCCCATGGATCATGCTTGTGAGCGGTAGCCATACGAGCCTTGTTGGGGAGCCAAGCAGGAGGACGAGCGCCGGGTGCAAGGTGTAAAGTGCCTTCGCCATCTTCAGGCATTTCCAAATCAAGTTTCAGGCTGATCCGTGACCCGCCTTTGGTCTTGCCGCCGACAAAAGACAATTGGCCGGTTTCGCCAATCCAGCGCGAAACTTTTGAGGTTGCTGCCAAGGAATCCCCATCACTCGTGATTGTCCACATCTGAACAAGGTCTCTGGGAATGTCCAGTGCAAGTAGTCTTTGGTAGGTAATCGAATCCGGCAAAAGGAACTCGAATTCGACGGTGTACTTGTCGCCCGCTGAATATTTTTCGGCCAAGCGGCGCACTTCCGGCAACGGAAATGGCTGACGATCCGCGGAATTTAGTTTTGGCCACGCACTTAAGTCGGCGAGTCTTCCGCGTTTCCCATCACTACGAAGGGTGAGCCGGTAGCGCGCCGACTTCGAGATCTTGATTTCGTCTTTCGCCTCGATGGCATCCGGGTTGTATGTCTTGCGCCAGATTTCGCCGTCTACGTCCGAGCGAAAGATAAGCGTCGAACTTCCGGCTTCCAGCGAAGCATTAGCCAGCCACAGAGTCCACGTGAGTGCATCTCCGCTTTGCAGTGATAACTCCACGGATAAGGAATCGCCCGGCTTAAGATAGCCATGCCGAGTTGAGGGAATTGTGGTCTGAGCCTCCACTGAAAATGAGATGCAGAGCAAGCCAAGCCAGACGCCAATGCATGTGCGTGAGTTCACTGATTTCCAGTTACACTGTTTCATCCGGTTTATGATTGCGCTCGCCTTTCGTAGGAGATTCGTTCCACTTCCTCGCTGATGAGTTTGTGATTGTCAAGAATGCTGCCGTTCAGGGCACTCTCGCATTCGGTACTTTCCACTTCAAACGTCTCGCCACCCTTCGCCTGAATGCCGTAGCCTGAGATATTGGCAATGCGGCAATGACGAACATAGACGCTTTCACAATCGAGCGCTTCAATGCCATTCCCACCGCATTGCTCGATCAGGCTTTCGGTGATGGTAATTCCCCGTCCACGCATGGCATAGATCCCTCCGGAACGGCACTTGTGAATATGACAACTGTCCACTGATAGCTTATTGCCATTGTAGAAAAAGACTCCATATTCACCGCCCTCGATTAGGCAATGCTCCAAATCAAGAACACCGGAATCACAGCGAATAGCGCTCATCGCCTGACTTCCGATCAGTGAGATATTCCGTATGATGACCACATCTGCGGCGCAGCTAATCGGTTGATGGGTTGAGTCTCCGAGAATTCGAATCTCGCTGGCGGAGCCTTCGCCAACAAGCTCGAGTTTCTTGTTGATCTGGAGCGATTCACAATAATCCCCCTGTCGAATGAGAATCTTTCCGCCGTCACTCGCTGCTTCGATTGCCGCTGTGATTGTGGTAAACGCGGTCTCGCCTGAGGGATCAACAATAAGGCGCTTGCTGTTATTCATGTTTAGAAGTTGTCGCTTCCGAATTCTGGGATTGCGATTTCTCCATTCGCTTCTTCTGTATGGCATGTCCGTAGAATAGCCCCGCAATTAAAGCCATAATTCCCAGTATGAGGATATCCACAAGGCGTACTCCACTGCCATACATCCCCGCCGCCTTTGAGACTGCAAGGGCAGCCCACAACGTGCCCAACCCTAACAACCAACGAAAACTCCGAGTTCTTGCCATGGTGATTTCCTTTTCAAATTGAGTGTCAGATTACCTTCGCTTCTTCGCGCAACTTTTTAATGAGCGCAGGAATTGCATCCACGCCTTCGCCGAGAATTTCGCCCGGCTGTCGCGGGGGACGTGAGGCGATATTCACCACTTCGACGGAACTTGATCCGGCAACAGCAGCGACCTCCTCAATGGGTTTCTTTTTAGCGGACATGATGCCTTTGAGGCTGGCATAGCGCGGCTCGTTCAAACCCTTTTGGCAGGCAATCAGACACGGAAGCGAGGACTCGACCACTTCGACTCCGCCCTCCACTTCGCGCTCACAGATCACTTTGCCATCCTTCAGTTCCACCTTGGTGACTACAGATACCGACGGAATATCGAGCAACTCGGCCACCATAACTCCAACGGCATGGTGATCGTGATCAATCGCCTGCTTGCCACACAGAATCAGATCGAAAGTATGTCCTTTCACAGCGGTGGCTAAGGCGCGCGCGTTTTGCAGCGGATCGGGGCTTCGTTCGCCCTTGACATGAATCCCGCTGTCCACACCCATCGCCAGCGCGGTGCGCAGAACTTTAGGAACTTCATCACCTCCGTAGCCGACACCAATAACTTCGCCTGATCCGGCGGCCTCGCGAATCTTGAGTGCTTCTTCGACGGCGTATTCATCATAAGGATTGAGAATCCAATTGATTCCATCAAGTTGGACGGACTTGCCGTCGGCGGCGGGTCGGATCGTCGCTTCACTATCGGCAACAGCCTTCAGCAGCAGCAGAATGTTCACGGTATGTTCCTGTATTTTATTGAATTACAAAGTGTCTGTCGCGGAGGGTTCCAGAACTTAGAAATATACGGTTTTGGGAACTTAATAGCAATAGAGAGAAAAAATCCAAAATCCAAAATTCAAAATCCCAATGAAAAGAGGCGGCCGTTTCCGTCCGCCTCTTTCAGCGTTTCAGCGTTTATCTTATCAGCGCCATCTTCTTAGCGTCGGTGAAGTTTCCGGCGTTGATCTGATAGACGTACACTCCGGAAGCTACCGTTGTGCCATGCGAGTCTTTTCCATCCCACATGAGGCGATAGGCTCCGGCGGGGCGCACTTCGTCTGCCAAGGTGGTTACGTGCTGGCCGAGGGTGTTAAAGATTTTCAGTTTGATGTGAACATCTTCTGGAAGGTCAAGCTTGATTTCCGTATTCGGGTTGAACGGGTTGGGGTAGTTCTGATAGAGCGCATACACAGCAGGAATAACTACTGCGCTGATCTGTTGCTCACCTGCTCCCTTGAACAGAGAAAGTAACGAGTCAACTTGTCGCTCAATTCGGCGAAACTTGGCGGCGAATATCGCGTCGGCATTGTCGAGACCATTGCTCGTTTCGCGATTACCATCCTTCGCATATAGAAAGCCGTAGTCGTCTTCCCTCAATTCAGCAAGCAGAAGTTTCAACGACAACGACAGACGCAGGTACGACGTTTCTGTATGATCAAGTAAAGAATCAAGTTCCTGATATGCCTGATCGTACTGATCCAATTCGGCGAGACACCACGCCGCATTTGATTTGCAAAGTATAACCAACGATGAATCTTTGGAACTGTCTGCTGCAAGATTGAGAAAATAGGATCGAATCTCTTGCCATGACGAGTTCGTCGCCTTCTTGCAAAAGGCGATTCGTTCAAGAGCCACCTTAGCATATTTTCCCTGTGGATATTGATCTATGAGTTGTTCATAGGACGTAAGCGCCGCATTGAATTGAGCTTCGCGCTCTTGCTCCCAACCACTTCGAAAAAGCATGGTCTCTCCATCCAGAGTGCAATCATTGGGATGTCGTTCACAGGGATACGTTTGATCCTCGATTGGCTCAATAACTGGATCATTGGATAGACGTGACAGGATATTCTGCTCGTCGGTGGTTCCCCAGTAATTGTTCATCGCCCGCCAACCCGCTTCAGGAAGAAAGTCAAACATACTTCTAATGAGCCAGTGGGCATTTAGTTGATCCAGAAGAGTGTTTCGTCCACAGCCAATATCAACAACTCCTCCGACGAGTGTTATTTGGCCGTAATCGTAACCTAACGCATTCAAAGCCTGAACGTTATTTGTGAGGGTGTTTGTTGCCCAGCCTTACATGTCCGCGTATGACTGCCCAAACAACATTAACCCCGCTCCTTCATTATTGCTGACATTGTTGCACGCAAGGACTACTGATCCCTCAATAATCTCCATGCCTGCCCAGTAGGGACTCGTAGAGAGATGACCTGTGCCATTATAGGTAATTGTGTTGCCGATGACTTGGATCTGATCTGCTCGCCACAACCGCAACCCGCCGGCGAGATTCCATCGAATGGTATTGTTCAAAAGCGCTATCTCGCTGTCAATCACGTAGGCTCCATAACGACTGTTGTTTTGGATAATGCAATCATGCATTTCGCCGCTTGCACGAACCCAAGCAACACCGAGTCCACATGAGTTAATCCGCGCCGAATCGAGATTGAGGTAGCCGCCGTTGACCAAAATCCCTACCTCTGCATCCGCAACAACTCCGGAAAAGAGGTTGGATGAACTCTGACTGTGCACTGAGATGCCGCGCCAAGCCGGATTCTGTCCCCCTGCGATCGCCTGAAAAACTACAGCCTGCGTAGGCACTTGCAAGCCACCCCCGCTCTGCACAACCATACCTGCGCCTGGTCCGAATCTGGGCTGCGATACTCTACCCCGGAAGGGATACCCGGTCCAAAGGGCGCCACCACTCTCTATGATCAGATCGTCCGTGAAGTCGTACCGCGCAAGGACAAACACATCATTTGAAATATGGACTGGGCCGGGTTGTGGGTAATTCAGTCTGAAATCAAAGCCAATTGTGCTATCCACATCGTTGGGCAAGATGTTCAGCAGCGCGCTGTGCGTGATTCCCGTGTTGGGGAACGTGAACGGCGTCCAATCCATCGAATCCGGTGACTGCGCGAACGTGCCCGGCCATGCGAACCAGGCTTCCACGCCGCCATCTGAAGCACAGGGGAAACGATAGGTCATGCTGGCGTTGTTCCGAACAACGTGATTGCCGTAGGGATCCCCAGCCGCCGATGCATCCCAGATCACCATCTGGGTCAAGTTCGCTCCGGGAGGAACCTGCGTATTGCGTCCTTGGAACATGAAGTCATCCATGCCTTGCCAACCGTTTCCGCGAATTCCTTCTTGGTAAAGAAGGTTCCAGCGGATATGTCTCGCCTCAAGATAGTAATTTCCGAAGCGATAGACATAATGACCGTTCTGGGATGGGACATGCAACGTCACAGGCTGCTCGGCAGTCAGATCAATGATCCCCCCTGTTCCATGCTGGGCCATGCACTCCAGCCACCCGATTTGATTTTCCTGCAACGCGCCCAACCGGCTGGGCCGGCTTGCTCCAGAGACGGCCGGGCCGCAGCCATTGCCTTGCGCCATGAGTGAAGCCCACGCTCCGCCGGTGAAATCCCTCCAGCCAATGGTATGTCCCCACTCATGAACCAGCGTTCCGATATGTGTGAAACGCCAATCCAGATCACCATGCTCCCAGAGCGGCCAGATGGTGCATTGAGGATTGGAATCTAACGTGAGCCAATAAAAATAGCGATCCGAACTATCAGCAGGCCAAGGAGGCGAGGGATAGAGTGTATTCCGAATTTCGCCCGGATAGAGAATAATGATCTGGTCATAGTCATCCACATTCCATCCGCGTGCGCGAGCGTGAAGCAGTGCATCTGTCGCGAGCGAATCAGCCTCGCGATACGGCCACCAGCTATAATGCGGATACTCCCACTGACCGCGAGGCATAGTCAACCACTCGGCGGTGGTATCGCCGTCGTTCGGATTGATAATTGTGCAGGGGGTATCCCACTGCCCATAGCTTGCTTCCCGCCAGTACTCGCGAAAGCTCCCGAACACCCAATGGCCCACTGTGGGGTGATGCTCCCAATTGTGGAGTTCGGGGTCATTAAGCGCATGTCCTGGTTGATCGCCGTGATAAGTGCCAAGCGAGTTCATCATGTTATTGACTGCCCGCGGTCTTTGTCCTGCATAGTACACCCGGGTAACCGGATCAATGGCGCCGGCAACATGCGGCCGGTCAGGAAAGTCAACCAGCAGGATCCCAACATCAATGGTCAAGACTTCATTCCGCGCGCAGGCTGCCAGAGTGCTGTCACGCCAACGGGGAAGATCATCCAAATGGCTGGCGAATTCATCCCGTGCGGCAATGATGGCCGCCTTGGCTGCTCCACTTCTATCCAGCATGTAGGCTTCCGCCGGCGGCGGATCAATTCCCACGAACAGTCCACTTCCCGTGAAATCGCCGTTAGCGTTCAGCGTGGCGTATTCGTAGGGTCCGGTAGAACCATCCGGTTTGGTCCCAACGAACCTGTAGTCATCCGTGGTCGTCAACCAAGTCTCGAATTCATCGCCGGCATAAATGCCCTCAAATTTGGCGCCGTTGGGCTGCGTGAATTGCTTGGGGCCATAGCTAAACGGACCCGCAAAGGCCACAGTAACGAGCCAAATCATCATCAGCCATCCGAGCGTTACCCGAGCAACCGTCTGGTGACTCGAGTTTCTGTTGTGTTGCATCATCTGTGTTTCCTTTCAGTTGTGTGAGAAGGGTGTATTGATTTTCCAGAGTCATCCTGAGTAATATAGCGGTTCTTGAAAATAGCTCGACATGTTCCCAAATCAAATCGGTGCTGGATTCCCGCGTTCGCGGGAATGACAATCAGGTCCTACTCACAATCAAACAGCAAACCGATGAGCGATGATTCTCACACTGTCATTCCCGCGAACGCGGGAATCCACACTCCCAAGCGAACATAAAAACAGGCAAGATTGCTGCGTACTTACAAATGCACTGTGGATGTCGGGCTGTTTACAAGAACCGCTATATATATTACTTCAGGTAGAAAATCTGCTGAGTGGGAGCGCTGGAAGGCGACTGGTGACCGTTTCCCGCGCGCAGACTCACGAAATAGTTTCCACTGGCTAAGTGATGAGGTTCCCAAATCCATTCCGAGATTCCCGGACCGAACCACCGCGCTTCACCGACAAAGGCTTCGCGCCCAAGGACGTC
>JAGVEU010000396.1 GCA_020057985.1 Calditrichota bacterium
AGACAAGAAGTGCAGTCTCACCTTCACTATGGATTATGACATGAAGGGCTTTCTGAACAAAGCATTGGAGAAAGTTTATATGGGCGCATTTACCGCCAATCTTCGGCTGTGGTTTGAACGACTCGCCACTTATGCGGAGACAGGAAGACCGGTATAGGGGAAAGGATGAGGGATGAGGGATGAAGGATGAAAGAAGAAAATTCCGCCGAGCAGGGTTATCCCAAAGAGACGCTAAGCACTCGCACACGCTAACCCTGCCGGAATCTTCGTCATTTAGTACAGCCAGAAACAAACACAACAACCAGTAAATAAAGAGAGGTAGGCCATGAGCAAGGAACAGGACAAGGAGAAGAGCAAGAATCTGGAAATGACCATCCAGCAGCTTGACAAGCAATATGGCAAGGGGTCAGTCATACGGCTCGGTGATCATGGCCCGATTCAGAAAGTAGATGTGATATCCACCGGCGCGCTTTCCTTGGATCGAGCGTTAGGAGTCGGCGGTGTGCCACGCGGACGAGTGGTGGAAATCTACGGCCCGGAGTCCTCAGGAAAAACCACCCTCGCACTGCATATCATTGCTGAAGCGCAGAAGTCGGGCGGATTTGCGGCGATTATTGATGCGGAACACTGCCTCGACGCCAAGTATGCCAAGAACCTCGGTGTGGATATTGACAATCTGCTCGTGAGCCAACCTGACACCGGTGAGCAGGCTTTGGAAATCACAGAGGCTCTGGTCCGTTCCAGCGCCCTCGATGTGGTTGTCATAGATTCGGTAGCGGCGCTCACTCCCAAAGCAGAGATTGACGGCGAGATGGGTGATTCACTGCCGGGGCTTCAGGCTCGGCTCATGAGTCAGGCGCTGCGCAAACTCACGGCGGCGGTCTCGCGCTCCAACACCTGTCTGATTTTCATCAATCAGTTGCGCATGAAGATCGGAGTCATGTTCGGCAATCCGGAGACCACGACCGGCGGCAATGCGCTCAAGTTCTACAGCACAATTCGCATGGAGATTCGCCGCATCACCTCGCTGAAAGACGGCGACCGCATTGTAGGAAACCGGACGCGAGTGAAGGTGGTCAAGAACAAAGTCGCTGCTCCGTTTCAGGAATCGGAGTTCGACATCATCTACGGAACCGGCATCAATCACACGGGCGACGTGCTCGATCTGGCGACGGATATCAGTGTTGTCAACAAGAGTGGCACATGGTATAGCTATGCTGAGGATCGGCTGGGACAAGGACGCGAGCGAGTTGTGGATTACCTTAACGAGCATCCAGCGATCCTTGAAAAAATCGAACAGGACGTACGCCGGGAACTGGGCTTCCAGAGTGTCGAGAGCGCACCGGAAACCATCAATGGCAAGGAACCGACAGACGCAAAGAAGAGCAAGAAAGCTTCCGCATAAAGTTATGATTCCGAGTGTGATTCTGGTCACACTCCTCCTCTTCCTTCCCCCGGCGCATGCTCAGCAGCTAATCGTAATGACTGGCTACGCCAGTTCGCACACACCGGAAATGGGAACAGGAGTATCGCAAGACTACAAACCGTTTCGTGCGGGTGGAGGTTATGCCTTCACAACCCGCGTGGACATCGAGAGGCGATTGCTCTATTTCGGGCCGTCGTTTTCCTTCTGGAATAATCTCACCGGCGATCCTGATCCCAATGAGAACGCGAATTACTTCCAGATGGAATTGGGCGGTCGAGCCTTGCTTCACACTCGCACAGTCCCTTCTCTATATGCAGGCGTGGGAGGTGGATATACCTTTGCTCACGGAAAGACTATACACAAGTTCTACGGGACAAAGACCGAATATGACGGCGATTTCCTGACAGGCTCGGCTCATTTCGGTGTAAAGACTCCGAGCCGCACGAATGGAATTGGCTTGCTTGCCGAAGGTTCCTATCATTTCGGACTTGAAGAACCGCGTGGTTTTCAAAGCATCGGGCCAGCCAAGGCGTGGACTATTCAGATCGGTGTGATCTTTGACTGGCGGTACAGGGGTGATGAGAAATGAGCGATCGTGCAGTTCTCAATCCGCTAAAATATGCGGTTAAACTGCTCGCTCAGAGGCCATACTCGGAGAAGCTGTTGCGGGAAAAACTCAGGCGCTTCGATTATTTGCCGCAGGAGATTGAAAGCGCTATTGCCGAGCTGAAACAGAAGCGTTACTTGGATGACCGGCAATATGCGGAAGATTTCGTTAAGATGCGAATCTCCTCACGACCACGGGCGTCATCGGCTCTTGTAACGGAATTGCTTTCCAAGGGAATCGGACTTGCACTGGCCAAGGAGGTCGTAGATCAGCTCTGCACAGTCGGCGATGAAGAAAAGCTGGCTCGCGATCTTCTTGCGCGAAAGCAGGCTCAGTACGCCTCACTTGAGCCTCACGTGCGAAAACGAAGACTTGCAGCGCTGCTGGCTCGACGTGGTTTCAGACCGGATACGATTCACCGCGTGCTGGGCGCTGCACCGGAAGAGGTTGAATAGGTTCTGTATGACGAAGACGTTATGTGCGATAGCAATTGTGATTAGCTTTGGTTTTCACGGTAACTTGCTTGCGCGAACTTATGCAGAAGTGATGGCCGGGATCAGCACTCCAACCGGCATTTCCTCGTATCGGGATCAGGAAGCCGAGCGGGTGTCTCCGGGAGATGTTGCCACTACGCTAACGATTGCCGGATTGTTCCGGCTCAGCGAGCAGTTTACCCTGTCTCCATCCTACAGCTATCTCTCTACCAACGGAAACGTTGCGGGCTCGTCGCATCCCACTCTGCCCGCAACTTATGATATCAAGTTTCAGCAGAATGAACTGGCTCTTGATCTGATGTGGTTGCCGGGTGGTTTGAATCGGTTTCGCTTCGGACCCGGTATATCCGCAAGCTGGTGGCATGCCTCAGAGAAGCTCGATCATCCACAGTATGCTTGGTACAAGGACTCGCGGGTGACTCGCGGGCAGTCCTATTTATTGCGCGGAGTCGCCCACTTCATGCTGCGCTCGCCAAGCGTGACGGGGTTCTCTGTCAAGTTAGTCGGGGCTGTTCCTCTGACGCAGGTTCTAAGAATTAAGGATTCTGCCGCCACTGGATATATTGGAATCAATTGCGGGTTCTCGATGATTGTGCTCTGAGATTCTACATCCTATTTTCTTGCAGTTGTGAGTTGTCTTGTTGAGTGACTCACCCCCCTATGTCCCCCCGTGAACGGGGGGAGATATGACACGCCAGAAATGGCGTTTTATACATATTAGCTTATGAAATCAAAAGAAGTTCGTCAGCAATTTATTGACTTTTTCAAGGAACGCGGTCACACGGTTGTGCCGTCTGCTTCGGTCGTGCCGGTCAATGACCCGACGATTCTGTTTACGAATGCGGGCATGAATCAGTTCAAGCCGATATTTCTCGCGCAACAGAAGCCGGAGTTCCCTCGCGCAGTGGATACCCAGAAGTGTATTCGTGTTTCCGGCAAGCATAATGATCTGGAAGAAGTCGGCATGTCCGCCTATCATCACACATTTTTTGAGATGCTGGGCAATTGGAGTTTCGGCGATTACTTCAAGAAGGACGCAATTGTCTGGGCGTGGGAACTGCTGACTCAGGTTTACAAACTGCCCAAGGATAGACTCTATGCCACGGTCTATGAGACAGACGATGAAGCGGAGGCTTTGTGGAAGGGCGAGACAGATATTATTCCCTCACACGTGTTGCGCTTTGGAAAAAAAGACAACTTCTGGAGCATGGGAGACACC
>JAGVEU010000314.1 GCA_020057985.1 Calditrichota bacterium
AATTGTGAGTTTTGGTTTTGATGAGCATTGTGCGATTCTTGCTCACGACGTCCGACACAATCAAACTCATGTGAGTTTCCAACTGACTTCACTTGGCGGTATGGACACTGCTTTCGAATTACAGGTTCCCGGGCGACATAATGTCCTCAATGCTCTCGCTGCAGTCGCCATTGCCCGTCAGCTTGATGTTTCGCTTGATACTTGCCGCGAGGCTCTACGAGAATTTACCGGCGTGCATCGCCGATTTGAAGTCAAGACTGAAGTGAACGGTGTGCTCATCGTGGACGATTACGCACACCATCCCACCGAGATTGAGAATACATTGAAGTCGGCACGACTTGGTTGGCCGGAGCGCCGGCTGGTAGCTTTGTTTCAGCCACATTTATATACACGAACGAGGGATTTTGCGGGTGATTTTGGCCGAGTACTCGGTCTGGCCGATTTGGTGCTCTTAGCAGACATTTATCCTGCGCGCGAACGACCGATTCCGGGGATCAGCTCGGAACTCATTGCGAATGCAGCGCGGCAACAGGGAGCGACCAATGTTCATCAGCTCGGCGGTGAGAATCTCGCTGAACAAACTCGCTCGTTTCTAAAGAGCGGCGACCTGATTGTTGTGATGGGAGCTGGAACGATCACTCAAGTGGCTGAAGAACTGTCGCGCTCGTCATGAGATCCGATTTGCGTGAGCGGCTGCTTCGTCATCTCAAGTGCCAGTTCAAGACTCACGAACCGCTTGCACCGCATACGACTTTCAAGATTGGGGGACCTGCGGCGATTTTCGCGGAGCCGGCGACTCTTCAGGAATTCGTAGATCTGTTCCGGCTCATTCGCGAGGAGCGCGCTTCATACTTCTATCTTGGGCATGGCTCCAACATTCTCGTTGCTGATGAAGGTTTTGACGGCGTCGTAATCTGTGCGCACGGCGAGCTTTGCAGGATTGGAAAATCAGGGGATCAGGTTTATGCGGGACCCGGTGCCAAGTTGCTCGCTCTGACATGCTTCGCCGCCGCCAATGAACTTTCGGGAATGGAGCCTCTCTGTGGAATTCCCGGCTCAGTGGGCGGAGGATTGTGGATGAATGCGGGCGCTTACGGAGGAGAGATCTCCGATACGCTCACTGAAGTAGATGTCCTCACCGGAGACGTGCAATTGGCAACTCTTGCCAGAGACGATATAGGTTTCTCCTATCGAAACGCAACGGCTTTGCGGGATGTTCTTGTATTGGAGAGCCGATACCGCTTGAAATCCGGAGTGCGAATGAGCATCTATCGCGAGATGCGTCGGGTGTGGAAATTACGCCGCGAGAAACAACCCTTGGAATACCCTTCTGCCGGATCAATCTTCAAGCGGCCTCCGGGAGATTATGCAGGGCGGCTGATTGAAGCAGTGAACGGCAAGGGCTTGCGAATCGGCGATGCAATGGTATCCCATAAACACGCGGGTATCTTCGTCAACTTCGGCAACTGCACAGCGCGGGACATGACAGCGCTGATTCGAGAGATTCGCAGACGTGTCTATGCAAAGTTCAATATCTTGCTCGAGAATGAAGTGAGACCGATTGGTTTTTCCGATGATCCGTTCGCAATCGAAACGTAAGACACAGGTAAGTACTCGCCGACGGAGAGTGATTCTTTGGGCTGCACTTGGTCTCGTTGCAGTCTCGATTCCACTTTGGAGCAGGCCGCTCGTGGGAATGCTGGCGGCAGGGCTGCTCGGAGAGGGAGACACATTCAGGATTGAGTATGTCCGAATTTCCGGGAATCAGATTGTGCCATCGGATTCTATTCTATCGCTGGCACTGGTTCCGGTGGGATCATCTATCTTTGACCTGCCGCTCACAGTTGTTGAGCGTCGCATTCGCAGACATTCGTGGATCGCAGATGTTCATGCGAAGCGGCATTTGCCTAATGTCATCGAAATCAAAGTCACAGAACGTGAACCGATTGCGGCGCTGCGGGATAACCAGCTCTTTGTGGTCACTGCCGACAGCATAGCGCTCATCCCCCCTGCTGAGAAATGGATTTGGGATCTGCCGATACTCAGCTCGCCTACTATGGTGCATTTGCGGGATGGAGAGCCGGTCAAAGATCGCGCGACGCTCACACTTCTGCATGAGGCTCTGATCGCATTTAGAGTGGATAAGAGCCTTCGCGACAACTTGAGCGAGATCTACTACAAGAACGGGGATATGCAGGCTGTGTTGACAAAGCCACCGCTTGTGCTGAACCTCGGAACCGGTGTTAATGAGCTGGCCTGGATTGGTCTGAGAGCCTATATCTCCGCCAAACCGACTTCCAACAGCTCTTCTAACGCAGAATTCATAGACCTGCACATCGCCGGAAAACTGATTGTCAAACCGATTAATCCATTGAACGAGGAGCCGAACAAAGGTGAAAAAAATCGCCCATCAACATGATCTACTTTGCGGTCTTGACATCGGCACAACTAAGATCGTCACACTGATCGCAGAGCCTGTCGGAGATAACGAGATTCAGTTGCTTGGACTTGGCTGCGTGCCGTCACGCGGTCTAAGGCGAGGCGTTGTTATCAACCTTGAGCAGACTACTGCCGACATTGAGGCTTCAGTTCGCGAGGCGGAAGAGAATGCACAAGTGAGCATTCATTCCGTCTGGGCGGGCATAGCCGGTGAGCATATCAAGAGCTTCAACTCGCGCGGGGTCATTCCGATCAGCAAGATTCGCAGTGATCCAACGGGCGAAGTGACACAAACCGATGTGGATCGTGTTGTCGAAGCAGCGCGTGCAATTGCGCTGCCGATGGATCGTAGAGTTCTTCACGTTCTTCCTCAAGAGTTCATCGTGGATGCGGAGCGGGGAATTCGCGCCCCCGTTGGAATGGCGGGAGTGCGGCTGGAAGCGGACGTTCACATTGTCACCGGAGCGATTGCCTCCGCGCAGAATATCATTACCTGCTGCAAGCGAGCAGGGCTGTCGGTTGTGGATCTTGTGCTTGAACCGCTCGCCTCGGCAGCCAGTGTGCTTACCAGAGATGAACGAGAGTTGGGAGTCATACTGCTCGATTTTGGCGGCGGTACAACGGATATGGCGGTGTTTCACAATGGAGCGATACGGCACACAGCGGTTATCGCGTATGGCGGCGACTACATCACTCGCGACATTGCGATGGGATTGCGGACACCCGTGGACTCCGCCGAACGCATCAAGATCGAACATGGAGCGGCGCATCAGCGCGCCATCGGGCGGAATGAGTTCCTACCGATTCCCGGTGTCGGCGGACGTGAACCGCGTGAGATGAGCCGCTCGATGCTGGTTTCCATTATCGGGCCAAGAGTGGAAGAAATTTTCATTGCAGCAAGGGATGAGATTACGAAGTCGCGCATTGCCGAGTATATCGGCGCTGGTGTGGTGGTGACCGGAGGCGGAGCATCCATGCCGGGAGTTCTTGAGCTTGCAGAGGAGATTTTTGCGCTACCGGTTCGGATCGGCGCTCCGCAAGAACTGCTGCCCGGTGATCCGCTTGGTCTCGATCCGAAATTCTCCACGGCGGTGGGGTTGGTGAAACATGCGGCTGAGAAATACGGCAACGGCGACCGGATGCATAGCGATGGAGACAACTGGGTAGGGCGCACATCAAGCAAAGTAAAAGATTGGTTTCAAGGAATTATATAACACCCTTAGGAGATCTTCCAATGAACGGAATGAGGTTTCAATTCGCTGAGGAAATCAGCGGCAGAGCGAAGATGAAAGTGGTTGGGATCGGCGGCGCGGGCGGAAACGCTCTCAACTGGATGATTGAGGCAGGTCTCAAGAACGTGGACTTCATCGCAATCAATACGGATGCTCAGGCGCTGGAACAGAATGCAGCTCCCAAACGGATTCAGATCGGACGCGAAATCACTCGCGGCCTGGGGGCAGGAGCGAATCCTGACGTCGGACGGCGAGCGGTGGAAGAAAACCGCGATGAGATTGCCGCCGCGCTGGAAGGTGCGGACATGGTTTTCATCACAGCCGGGATGGGCGGCGGAACAGGAACCGGCGCGGCACCTATTGTGGCGGGAATCGCGAAGGCGCAAGGGGCATTAACCGTCGGAATCGTGACAAAGCCCTTCGCCTTCGAGGGAAAAAAACGATATGCTCATGCGGAGGCCGGGCTGGCGGAGTTGAAGGCGCAGGTTGACACTCTGATCGTCATTCCTAATCAGCGGTTGATTGCCATTGTGGAGCGCAACACAACACTGGTCGCCGCTTTCAAGATGGCGGACAATGTTCTGCTTCAGGCAACCAAGGGTATTTCTGATTTGATCTCGACTCCGGGAATGGTGAATTTGGATTTTGCGGACGTGCGCACCGTGATGGCACAGATGGGCGATGCGTTGATGGGAGTCGGATATGCAACCGGCGAGCATCGCGCAATCGAGGCCGCTCAGCAGGCGATCTCCTCCCCGCTCCTCGAAGAGGTCTCGATTCAGGGAGCGCGAGCCATTCTTGTCAATGTTACCGGTGGCTCGGATCTGGCACTGCACGATGTGGCCGATGCGACGTCTGTGATTTACGAGGCGGCGGGCGAAGAAGCCGAAGTCATTTTTGGAGCGGTGATGGACCCCGATTTGACGGATGAACTTCGAGTGACAGTAATCGCAACCGGTTTCAATCAGAAAGTGGCTCAGCCCGCCGCTCCACGGATTTCAACGATTGCCGCGAGTAAGACCGCTGAACTGTTTCGCCCGGTGCCCATGAATAACCACCACGAAATGCCGCCGGTTGTGATTCGACCTGCGGAAACAAATATCCTGCGTCTTACTCGTGAAGTGAACGGTCACGAAGAGCCTCTGGTTGTCGGTGAAGACACATATCCGAATTCACGGTATGAGATTCCTACTTTTCTGCGGCGGCAGATGGATTAGCGGAGAGTTCACCCCCCTTTGTCCCCCCGTGAACGGAGGGAAATTGGATGGCGGCGCTGGAGAGATTCAGCGCCGTTTCTTATGCGGTTGAATAGAAGGGACGGAAGCCGACGGAGATGACGTGGGCGGAGGCTCCTCGCCGGGACTTCAGAGAGCCGTTGCTGGAGTTGAACAGGCCGCTGGCATAGCCGATGGAGTTGATGCCGAAGCGTTCGCGGATGTCATCATAGACGCGGGCAACCTGAGCTGGATCTCGCTGCGGCGTGAACATCTCACACTGACGGATTTGCACGGTGGATTCCAGCTCAGAGACACTGACTCCCAGCAGACGGACGGGACGCGGTGGCTCGTAGATCTGATGAAAGAGTTCCGATGCAGCCGTGAAAACATCGGCTTCCTGATCCACGTTGCGCTTGAGTTTGTGGCCATGAGTGTGGGTTTCCATGCCGTGATAGCGCACGGTGATCGTGACCACTTTTCCGGCGCGTTGCTTGGCTCGCAATCGTCGCGCCACTCGCTCACACAGGAGATGCAGACTTCCGGAAAGCAGGGCTGGATCGGTGATGTCATGGCTAAACGTGTAGGCATGACCCATAGATTTTTCAGCAGGCAATTCCTCGGGAGTCAGAACTTTGTCGTTGCCCTGTCCACGAGCAAGTCGAGAGAGATCGGAGCCAATCTTGCCGAACCTGCGCCGCAAGACGTCCGTGGGAAAAACTGCAAGATCGCCGATGGTACGAATCCCGAAGGAATGCAAAACCCGAACTGTTGATCTTCCCACTCCGTAGAGGTCGCC